>JAZBOD010000425.1:0-5548 GCA_036350955.1 Desulforhopalus sp.
AACCGGCTGCTGACCACCATCGGCTATCGCCTCAACGGCAAAAATACCTATGCCCTGGAGGGGTCGATCTTTGTCGCCGGCGCCGCCGTCCAGTGGATGCGCGATGCAATGGGGTTGATCGAGTCTGCCGCCGAAACCGGCAAACTCGCCCGCCAGGCCGACAGCAGCCAGGATGTCTATCTGGTTCCAGCCTTTACCGGACTTGGCGCCCCCCACTGGGATGCTGAGGCCCGTGGGGCAATCTTTGGCATTACCCGGGCCACCGGCCCGGCAGAACTGTCGAAAGCAGCCCTTGAGTCGGTCTGTTTCCAGACCCGCGACCTGCTCGAAGCAATGCACGGCGACTGGCCGAATATGGGGGAAACCGTTCTCCGGGTTGATGGGGGGATGGTCGCCTCCAACTATACCATGCAGTTTCTCGCCGATATCCTCAGTGCCCCGGTCGACCGTCCGGTTATCCTGGAGACCACCGCTCTCGGCGCCGCATATCTCGCCGGGCTGGAGAAAGGCCTGCTCCCCGAGCCGGATCAGTTTGCCGCGAGCTGGAAACGGGACCGGCGCTTCACCCCGGAGCTCGAGGAGGAAAAGCGAGACCGGAAATACCGCGGTTGGCAGGATGCCGTGCGCCGGACCCTGAGCCATCCCCCCGGCGAATAGCCATTGGCCGGTCACCCTGCCTTGGGTACAAGGGTTTTCGTATAGTTATGAGCCCTATGTGCTTACAGCAGGGGAAATCTTCGCTTTAATTATCTTTTGTTTTCAAACGAAACTTATTTCGTTTTCACTTGAAATTCAACCGGCCAAAGGATAGAATAGCAAGCCTCTCTGGGGGAGTAGGTGAGCCCCCGACCGGATCTTCCCAGCCGTCAGGAGGAAGCAGACCATGACACCAGCCGATGCCCTTGCCAGTTCTCTGCCCGGCGAGCAGATTATCGAAACTCCGGTGCTGATTATTGGGGGCGGGGTAACCGGGACCGGGATCATGCGCGATCTGGCGCTACGCGGTCTGCCCAGTCTGTTAATCGACAAACGAGATCTCTGCGCCGGGGCGTCAGGCGGCAACCATGGGCTGCTCCACTCCGGTGCCCGCTATGTCTCCAACGATCTCCATTCGGCCATTGAATGCCGCCAGGAGAACCTGATCCTCAAGCAGATTGCCCCGCACTGTATCGAAAAGACCGGGGGGCTCTTTGTTGCCGTTGACGGCGACGACCTCGACTTTGCCAGCCGATTTCCCGATCTCTGCGCCGCCGCAGGCATCCCCTGCGAGGAACTTTCACCAGCTCAAGCGCGCAAACTCGAACCACTGCTTTCCGAGCGACTGGTCCGCGCCTTTGCCGTTCCCGATGCAACCATTGACCCATTTCGGCTGGCTCTGGCCAACGTCGCCCATGCCGGACAACTCTGCGGCAGTCTCTACCGTCCCCACACCGAAATCGAGGAGTTTGTTGTGGTCGATGGCCAGATCAGGGCGGCCCTCTGCCGTGATGCCATCAGCGGCACCCGACTGCGCATTGTCGCCGAGCAGTACATCAATGCCGGTGGCGCCTGGGCAATGGCGATCGCCAGGCTGGCCGGCTGCAGTGACGTCAATCTCAGCTACTCCAAGGGAACCCTGGTGGTCAGTCACGATCGGCTGACCACCCGAGTGATCAACCGCTTACGTCCTCCTGCCGATGGCGATATCCTCGTCCCGGGGGGGACCGTCTCGGTTCTCGGCACGACCTCCGTACGCAGCAACGACCTCGAAGGAGTGCGACCAACTGTGGCCGAAGTCGATGTCAACGTCCGGGAGGGGGCGGCGATGCTGCCGGCGCTGGCCACCGCTCGCTATATCCGCGCTTTTTCCAGGGTCCGGCCCCTGCTCCAGGAAGCGGTTGGTGACGACCGCAGTGCCACTCGCGGTTTCGCCCTGTTTGATCACCTTGACCAGGGGCTGAACAACTTCTGCACCATCACCGGCGGCAAGCTCACCACCTTCCGCCTGATGGCCGAGAAGACCGCCGACCTGGTTGTCGAGCGCCTTGGCCGGGGCGGACCATGCCGTACCACCAGTGAGCCGCTGGCCGATACCGGCGCCTGCCGCTGGACTGAACCGGGCGCTTCGCCAAGATACTGGTATCAGGCCAATGACGCCGAGGACACTATCCTCTGCGAATGTGAAATGGTCCCGACATCGGCCATCGACGAGATCGTGGCCTGTGCTCCCGGCCTTGACGAAAAGATGAGCCTTGAAGCGATCGCCCTGCGCTCCCGGGCCGGAAAAGGCCCCTGCCAGGGCTCCTTCTGCGGCATCCGTATCGCCAGCTATCTTTACGAACGCGGGTACTATCAGGACCGGACCGGACTGACCCATATGCGGGACTTTTTCAACGAACGTTTCAAGGGCATGCGCACAGTGATCTGGGGCCGTCAGGCGGCGCAGATGGAGTTGGCGGAAGCGCTGCACTGCGGCCTGCTCGGCCTGGACAACCTTGATGGCGACACGCCACCAGCCACCACCGGGAGGCAACCATGACCTCGGCAACCCGCCACCATCGTTGTGAACTGGCAGTGATTGGCTCAGGAATCGCTGGATTTGCCGCGTCGATTTTTGCCACAAACCGCAGGTTGAGCACCGCCCAGGTCGGCAATACCGGAGCGATAGCCTACACCACCGGCTATCTTGATCTGCTCGGTACCATCAGCGGGGAGAACCAGGTCCTGACCGACCCCTGGGAGGGACTGACCCGCCTCCGCAGCAGTGAGCCGGACCATCCTCTGAACTCACTGGAAGAAGCAGACATTCGCCAATCATTCAGCGAATTTACCACTTTTGTCAGCGATGCCGGCATTCTCTATACCCCACCCGCCGACCACAATATCACCGCCCTTACCCCGGCGGGGACCCTGAAACAGACCCTCTGCGTTCCGGCCACCATGGCCGCCGGCCCCAGGGCCTTGCAGACCCAGAGCCCCTGCCTGATCATCGACTTCAAAGGCCTCAAGGGGTTCAGCGGCCGGCAGGTGGCCGCCAACCTCCAGGATCGCTGGCCCGGCCTCAGCTGCCGCAGGCTGACTTTTCCCGGGATGGAGCGGGGAGAACTCTACCCGGAAGTGATGGCCCGGGCCCTGGAAGTTCCGGCCACCAGACGGCAGCTTGCCGACCTGCTGCGCCATGCGGCAGCCGAGGTAAAGATTGTCGGGCTGCCGGCGGTGCTCGGCATGCACACCCCCGATCTGGTGCACCGCGACCTGGAACAACTCACCGGCCTGACCATTTTCGAGATTCCGACCATGCCCCCTTCGGTACCGGGCATCCGCCTGCGCGAGCTGTTTGAACAGCTCTTTCCCCAGCGGGGACTCACCCTGGTCCCCCAGCAGAAGGTTGACCGGCTTCATCTTTCCGGCGAAGGTGCCCTGCTCGAACTGGCTGACAATTATGGCCCGATCACCATTGAGGCAAAGGCGGTCATTCTTGCCACCGGCCGCTTTCTCAGTGGCGGTCTCCAGGCCGATGTCACCCGGATCAGTGAACCGCTTCTCGACCTGCCGGTCACCCAGCCTGCCTCAAGGGCAGAGTGGTACCGTGAACAGTATACCGACCGCCTCGGCCACCCCATCCACCGTGCCGGTATCGAGATCGACCGACAGGGCCGGCCGCTTGGCAGGAACGGCGAGCCGGTCAATCCCCGGCTCTTCGCCGCCGGGGTGATCCTGGCCCACCAGGATTGGATACGCGGTCGCAGCGGTGCCGGCATTGCCATCGCCACCGCCTTTCGAGCAGTTACCGCAGCCGAACAGTTGCTGCGCAGTTAAGAGGACACGCCATGGCGGACAACACCATCCCCACCATCAACTTTAAAGAACAGGCCCTCGCCCTGCTGCCGGAGGGGGCCAGTTTTGACGCCTGCCTGACCTGCGGCCTCTGCTCTTCCGGCTGCCCGGCTTCAGGGATCGAGAACATGGATCCCCGCAAATTCATCCGGATGGCCATGCTCGGCATGGACCGGGAACTCTCCACCACCCCCTGGGTCTGGTGCTGCACCCAGTGCAAGCGCTGCCAGCACGTCTGCCCGATGAGCATCGACATCTCGCAGCTGGTCTTTATTGCCCGGGGAAACTGGCCAAAAGAGTTGAAACCCTCGGGAATCGTCCGCTCCTGTGAGCTGATCCGCGCCACCGATTCTACCAGCGCAATGGGTCTGCCACCCGAGGATTTTGTCTTTGTGGTCAACGACGTTCTCGAGGAAGTTCGCGCCAGCCAGCCGGGCTTTGCCCATCTCCAGGCACCGATCGATAAGCCGGGGGCCCATTTCTTCGTCAACCAGAACTCCCGCGAGCCGATGAACGAGCCCGACGAGATGGTGCCGCTATGGAAGATCTTTGACCTGGTCGGGGCTGACTGGACCTACTCTTCGAAAGGATGGGCGGCAGAGAACTTCTGCATGTTTTCCGGCGATGAACAGGCATGGTACGAGGTTATCCGCAAACGGGTCGATGCGGTCAATGAACTCGGCTGCGAGGTCTGGCTGAATACCGAATGTGGCCACAGTTACTACACCATGTGGCAGGCGGTAAACCGTTTCGGCCTTGATGCCCACTTCCGCCTGGAGAGTCTGATCACCTACTACGCCCAGTGGATCCGCGAGGGCAAGCTGCCGGTAAACGCCGACTGGAACCGTCCAGGAATCAAATTTACCGTTCAGGATCCCTGCATGATCGTCCGCAAGGCCTACGGCGAATCGATTGCCGAGGACATGCGTTTTGTCGTGAGAACTCTGGTCGGCGAGGAGAACTTTATCGACATGCAGCCCAACCGTAGCGCCAACTACTGCTGCGGCGGCGGCGGCGGCTTCCTCCAGGCCGGGATGACCGAACACCGCCGAACCTACGGCAAGCGAAAATTCGACCAGATCGCCACAACCGGCGCGGCCTATGTCCTCCCCCCCTGCCATAACTGCCACTCGCAGATGGAGGACCTCAACCACCACTACGGCGGCAACTACGGGGTAGTCCATTTCTGGACCCTGATCTGCCTGTCGCTGGGGATTCTCGGCGAAAACGAACGGACCTACCTCGGTCCCGACCTGCTTGCCCTGCTCGACTGAGGATCAGCGGCTGCCGAGGCAGGACTGAGAATCTCGGCAACCCGGGCCCGCAGGGCGGGAAGCAGCTCCGCGGCAAACCACGGGTTGCGTTTCAGCCAGAGGTTGTTGCGCGGGCTGGGATGGGGCAGGGGGATAATGCCGGGCCAGAAGCTCCGCCAGGCCTGGACCGTCTCGGTGAGCGAGGTGGCCCGGCCGGGGAGGTGATAGGCCTGGGCGTACTGGCCAATGGCCAGGGTCAGCTGGAGACCTTCGAGATGGGCAAGCAGCTGCCTCCGCCAGGCCCTGGCACACTCCGGCCTCGGGGGCAGATCGCCCGATCTGCCCGTTCCCGGATAGCAGAATCCCATGGCGAGAATTGCCACCTGGCCGGGGTCATAAAAGATTTCCCGGGATATCCCAAGCCAGCTGCGCAGCCTGTCGCCGCTCGGGTCGTTGAAGGGGAGACCGGTCTGATGGAC
>JAZBOD010000426.1:0-5703 GCA_036350955.1 Desulforhopalus sp.
TGACAGCCTGACTGGCAAGGGGAACAATATGTCTGGTTTTAGTTTTGTTGACCAAGTATGCCCATTCACCCTTTTCCAGATCGACATCCTCCCAGAGCATGCTCCGTAACTCCCCAGGTCGGACAAAGAGCAATGGCATCAGGCGTAGGGCGGCACAAACCACCGGACTGCCACTGTAGCCGTCAATCATCCGGAGAATCGGGGCGATTTGTTTGGGTTCCGTCAAGGCTGCCCGATGGGTGGTCTTGACCGGCGCCAGCGCGCCTTTTAAATCGGCAGTCGGGTCGCGCTCGACTCTGCCGGTGGCAACAGCATAGCGGAAGATTTGCCCACAGATGATCTTGATTCTCGAAGCGGTATAGGCAGCGCCGCGGTCAACGACCCGTTTTAACATCAACAGCAGTTCGGGTGGGGTTATTTCAGCGATCGGCCTGCTGCCCATCCAGGGGAAGACATCTTTCTCCAAATGGGTCTTGATTTTCCGGGAACTGCCCTGCTCCCAGTTGACTGCATGCTCCAGGAGCCATTCTCGGGCAACGTCCTCAAAGGTCTCCTGCACCCTCTGCTCCTCCTGTTTCGCTTCAGCCGGGTCAATGCCCTGGGCAAGCAGTTCCCGGGCCTTCCGCCGCTCTTCCCGGGCCTGCGCCAGAGAAACCTCCGGGTAGGCCCCAAAGGCCAATTTCTTTTCCTTATTGGCAAAAGTGTATTTGAGCCGCCAGAGTTTCCCCCCCGATGGGGTCACCAGCAGATAGAGCCCTCCACCGTCAAAGAGCTTGGTCTCCTTGGGCAGGGGCTTGGCGGTACGGATTTGCACAGCGGTGAGCGGCTGGATTCTTTTCGGCATACGGGTCTCCGGCGCAGAAAGAGTTTTTGGGGGCCTTTTGGGCTAAAGACAACAGAAAAGGCCCCAAAAAGGCCCCGAAAGAAATCAGCTCTCACCGTATCACACTGGATACTACCGGACAACAAAAAACCCGCAAACCGTTACCGGCTGCGGGTTTTTGAACTTCTTTGGACTGCTTTGGATCTACAAATGGTGCCCAAGGCCGGACTCGAACCGGCACGGGTCTCCCCACACGCCCCTCAAGCGTGCGCGTCTACCAATTCCACCACTTGGGCACACAATCTAACCCCCTCCGACAGCTGAGGGGGATACATACTTTCACAAAATCAATCGGTACTTTTCGGTTCTGCGGCAGCCTCGCTCTCCTCGGCCGCCGGGGTCATCGCCTTGTCTTCTTCGGCAACCTGCTGTGCCACCGGGGCAACCGGCTTGGCCACCTCAAGCATCACCGAGGAGTTGCTCGCCTGGGAAGAGATGTAGGCCAGGGTCACTGAGGTGAGCATAAAGATCACCGCAGCGGCGGTGGTAATCTTGTTGAGCAGCGGCAGAGGCCCTTCGGTACCAAACAGGGACTGACTTGACCCGCCGAATGTCGCACCGATATCCGCGCCTTTGCCGTGCTGGAGGAGAACAACGCCAACCAGGAAGAGGCAGACGAGGACGTGTACAATGGTGAGCAGGTTGTCCATTTACTAAAACCGCCACGCTTGGTGCTATTGGAAATTAATAATCCGCCCGAATGCCTGAGCATCCAGGGCGGCCCCGCCAACCAGCGCCCCGTCAATGTCCGGCTGGGCCATCAATTCGTCAACGTTGGTTGGTTTAACCGAGCCACCATACAATATTCGGATTTGGCCGGCAACGCTTTTTTGATAAATTTCGGCAAGCACACCGCGGATAAAAGCGTGGGCTTCCTGGGCCTGTTCCTTGCTGGCGGTCTTGCCGGTGCCAATCGCCCAGACCGGTTCGTAGGCTACCACCACCCCCTGCATCTCCTCTGCGCTGACCCCGGCAAGCCCCTGGCTGAGCTGCCTTGCCAACACCGGAAAAGTCTGTTCCTCTTCTCGTTCCTCGAGAGTTTCGCCTATACAAAGAATGATCATCAACCCCGCCTGCAGACCGCCACGGAGACGCTGATTGATCAGCTGGTCGGTTTCAAAGAACAGCTGCCGCCGTTCGGAATGGCCGACCAGGGCGGCCTGACCGCCGGCATCCTTGATCATCTTCGGCGATATTTCTCCTGTAAATGCACCGTCTTCCGCCCAGCAGACATTCTGGCCACCGACAATGATCAATCGATCGGCCAGTTCCTGGGCCAAGACTTCACTGACCGCGCCAAGGATGGTGAAGGGCGGCGCGATGAGCACTTCCCGGTCAGCCGAGCCGTCCCAGCTTCGCGCCACCTCCAGCGCCAGACGGCAGCCATCGGCGGCGGTACCGTGCATTTTCCAGTTTCCGGCGATCAGCGGTTTACGTTGTGCCATGATCCTCTCCCTTGTCTATGATGATTCAATTCCCGTCGAGAACGGCCACACCCGGGAGGACCTTGCCCTCCATCAGCTCGAGAAAGGCACCGCCACCAGTCGACATATAGGAAATATTTCTCTCTTCTCCAGCCTTTTTTACCGCAGCGTTGGAGTCTCCGCCACCGACAATCGACAGGGCCGGACTGGCAGCTACAACCCGACAGAGGTCCATGGTGCCCCGGGCAAAGGGGTCCATTTCAAAGGCCCCCATCGGTCCGTTCCAAATGATTGTCCCGGCGTCGTCGAGCACCTCACGGAAGAGAACTGAGCTGGCCGGGCCGATATCCAGAGCCATCCAGGAGGCGGGGATATCCCGAAAACTGACATTTTTCACTACCGCATCGGCGGCAAAGCGATCAGCGACGACAAAGTCCACCGGCAGGTAGAGTTTAACCCCGCGGGTGGCGGCATCAGCGACAAGCTTTTCGGCGACCGGCAGCAGGTCGTCCTCAACCAGGGATGCACCGACCGCAATCCCCTGGCTCTTGATAAAGGTGTTGGCCATCGCCCCACCGATAATCATCCGGTCGACCCGATCAAGCATATTTTCCAGCGCACCCAGTTTGGATGAGACTTTGGCCCCGCCGATAACCGCCACCAGCGGCCGTACCGGGGCTGCCAGCGCCCGGTGGAAATAGTCCATCTCGGTCTTCAGCAAAAACCCGGCACAGCGCTGGGCGATGCGCTCGGCCACCCCGACCACCGAGGCATGGGCACGGTGGGAGACGGCAAAGGCATCGTTGACGTAAACCTCGGCTAGGCCAGCCAGCGCTGCGGAGAAAGCCGGGTCATTGGTAGTCTCTTCCGGATGAAAGCGCAGGTTTTCCAGGAGCACAATCTCGCCATCGGCCAGCGCCGCCGCCTGGGCCGAGACCGCCTCGCCGACACAATCGGCGGCCAGCGGCACCGCCCGGCCAAGCAGTTCGGCAAGGTGCGCCGCTACCGGCGCCAGACTGAACTCCTTTGCCACTTTGCCCTTGGGCCGACCCAGGTGGGAGCAGATCACCAGCCGTCCACCGCTGTCGAGAATGTGGCGGATGGTCGGCAGAACCATGCGGATGCGGATATCATCGCTGATTTCCCCGCCCTTGCTCATCGGCACATTGAAATCGGCACGCAACAATACCCGCTTGCCGGCCAGTTGCAGATCATGCAGAGATTTCATCGCTCCCCCCAATGTCTCACTATGAATAACCTTCACCCGACAATCGGCGCCAGGGCCTTGACCATGATCAGGGCGTCATCCGGCGGGTCCGCATAATAGCCGCGGCGCAGACCAATTTGAACAAAGCCATATTTACCATACAGGCCACGTGCCGGCAGGTTATTTGCCCGCACCTCAAGAAAGAGCCGGCCGATCTTTTCCCCGATCAGTATCTCGCCCAACCGCAGCAGGAGCATGCCGGCGAGCCCCTGGCGACGATACCCACCGGCCACGGCAATTTTCAACAGTTCCGCCTCGGGGGGAATCAGCCGGCAGGCGCACCAGGCAACAGGGCGGCTCCCGGCAATCACCACCAGTTGGCGAGAGCCCGGGACCGCCACCTCCCGAGAGAGGGCAGCCATCGACCACGGCGAAGGGTTTTGCGCCTCCAAACCCTCCACCCCGGCGAGGTCACCGGGAACCAGTCTGCGAACCAGCACCGGCCGGGCTACAGCATCCCCTCGCTGATATGGACGGTAAGATCCCCAAGCATATTGGTATAGCTGCCCAGTTCATTATCGTACCAGCCGTAGACCACTGCCTGGGTGACCGGCACGGTGAGGATCGGGTCGGCACCGGCTATCAGGCTGTCGGCTTTTACCTTGGCCAGATTGACCTGAATGGTTGCCGTCCTGGTGTGGGTTTCCGAACCCTCGATCACCGCCGCCGCCATCGGCATGCCAAGGATATCCGAGGAGACGTTCTGTTCCTCGGAATAACGGAGATACCTGTTGGCCGCGGCGAAATCCTGGTAGACGGTATTGATGTCACGCCGCTTGATCGGGCTGTCCAGGTCGTCCTGAAGGTTGAGCACCAGGATGATCAGCGAACCGGACGATGTCGGGATCCGCACCGACTCCGCCATGAACCCGATGGTGCTCATCTCCGGAATCACCAGGGAGAGCGCCTTTGCCGCACCAGTGGTGGTCAGGATGATATTGTTCAAGATTGACCGGTTTTTCCGCAGATCGGTGGCCCCGGTTTTCGGTAGCCGATCAAGGACCTGCTGACTACCGGTGGCGGCATGCACCGTCACCATCGAGGCACTGAGGATCTTGTCGGCGCCGATCTTCTCCATCAGAGGCTTAATCATATAGGAGAGACAGGTGGTGGTACAGGAGGCTGCAGAGATCAGCGCATGCCGGCCGGCTTCGTACATCTCTTCGTTGATGCCCATCACCGTAGTGACCGCATCTTCCGGCATTTCCAGGCCTTTGGATTTGATTTTAAATGGGGCGGAGAGGATCACCTTCTCCGCTCCCGCCTGCATATGGCCGCGCAGGGCACCCCGGCTTTCTCCAGCATCGGTGGTCGGATCGGTAAACATTCCAGTACTGTCGACCACCAGCTTGACCCCATTTTCCTGCCAGGGAATATCTGCCGGATTCCGCGCAGTGCGGAGAATGGTCACCGGCACCCCGTTGACCAGCATCGTCCCTTGCTCCTCGTTGAGTTCGGTGATTACCTCGGGATACCGGTGGCCGTAGAGGTAGGCGCCAAGCCGGCCATAGGTGGAATCCTTTTCCAGCATTGAGGCCAAGTCATTGAGGCTGCGACCGACTTCGCGGCCGACGTTGACCACAATACCGGAAAAGTGTTTCCGGGACACGTGGTGCCAGAGAGAAAGTTTTCCAATTCTGCCTAAGCCGTTGATCCCCAATTTCATAGCAATATCTCCCCTTTCTAGGTAGCATGAACCTGCCTGAACAACCATCCTCCAGCGGGAACCGGGCATAGCGTGAAGCCGGTTCCGGGTGAGTGCCAAAAAAATTCCCCTCAGCGAATTTTTGAGTTGAATTTCGAGATGGTACGCATCCCCTCAGTTGCCGGAGGGGGTAGATAACTGTCCCCTTTCATTTCTAGCACTATCCACTGATAATCGCAACCGGAAGATACTCCCGAACAAGACCTGGATGCCATGCACTTCCCCACTCCGCTGATCGATGCCACCCTGCTCCGCAGATACCGGCGCTTCCTCGCCGATGTCCAATTCCCTGACAACACCACGACCACCGTCCACTGCGCCAATACCGGCAGCATGCTCTCCTGCTCGGCACCGGGCTCCCCGGTTTGCCTGTCACGAGCGGAAAACCTGGCGCGTCGCTACCCTTTGACCCTTGAAATGGTCA
>JAZBOD010000427.1:0-11782 GCA_036350955.1 Desulforhopalus sp.
CAAAACCCTCTATGACCAGATGCCGGAGCCGAAATGGGTCATGGCGCTTGGTAACTGTGCCATCTCCGGCGGACCTTTCGCCTTTGAGGGACAGTACAGTATTGTCCTTGGGGCCGACGAATTCCTGCCGGTCGACATCTACGTACCAGGCTGCCCTCCCCGGCCGGAGGGACTGCTGCAGGGGATTATCGAACTCGAACATCTCATTTCCGACTGGCAACGCTGGAAAAATCCGGAAAAGGTCTGACCCCCAGGCGGCAAAGACCGGCAGAATCGCTCAGTATTCGATGGCAGCTTCCTGATAAAGCGCCGATTGTCAATAAACAACCAGCTGGCACGCACCTTCTTTACCACGCTGGAAGAGTACCCGGAGTACTGGACAATGATCTACGACCAAACTAGAGAGATGCTTGCCGCGCTGTTTCCGGCCGTCACCGGGGATGACGATCAGGGTGAGGCAGAGGCGGCAAAGGATGGGGCCCGGAGCAACGGCCTGATCGAACGGGATTACCGGGTGCACGGCTACCACCTCGACGCCCAGGTCGACCCTGATCAGCTCCTGGAGGCGGTCGGTCTCCTTGATCGACTGGAGTATTTTCTCGAGGCGATTACCGGAGTCGATTGGATTGCCGACAACCAGTTGGAAGTGGTCTACGATTTCTCCCGCTACGACAAAACCCCATGCCGGGTGGTCATCCGCACCCGACTTGATCGCCAAAACCCACAGGTGCCAACTATTACCGGTATTTTTGCCGGGGCCAACTGGCATGAGCGGGAAACCCACGATTTTTTTGGCATAAGCTTTATCGGCCACCCCCACCTGATTCCGCTGCTGCTGCCTGAAGACGCCGATTTTCATCCCCTTCTCAAGGATTTCAAGGCATGAATTCCCCGATACTGCTCCAACCGGACGAGACCTTCATCCTCAACGTCGGCCCGCAGCATCCGGCCACCCATGGCGTTTTGCGGGTAAAGATGGAACTGAGCGGTGAATACATTGTCGAAGCCGAAACGGTGATTGGCTATATTCATCGGATGCACGAGAAGATGGGAGAGCTGAAGACCTACCCGCAGTTCCTGATGAATCTCAGCCGGATGGACTATCTCGGCGCGCTCGGCTACTCCCACGGCCATGTCCTGCTGATTGAAAAGGCCTGCGCCATCGAGGTTCCGGAGCGTGCCGAATATCTCCGGGTGATCATGGTCGAACTTAACCGGATCGCTTCACATCTTTTCTGGTTCGGGGCCTTCGTCATGGATCTCGGCGGTTTTACCCCGTTGATGTACGCCCTGCAGGACCGGGAACACATTCTTGACATGCTTGAGGCGGTGACCGGTTCACGCCTGACCTACTGCTATTTCCGCTTCGGCGGCCTTTACAACGATGTCGATGACGATTTTGTCAAAGCCGCCAGACGATTCATTCCGCGGATGCGCACCTCCCTGGACAAATACCGCCGGCTGGTAACCGAAAACGTCATTTTCCGCAGTCGACTTGAGGGCAACGCCCCGATCTCCAAAGAGATGTGCCGCAAATACGGCGCCTCCAGTGCCGTTGCCCGGGGCTCAGGGATTGATTTTGACGTTCGGCGCAACGAACCCTACTCGGTCTACCCCGAGTTTGATTTTGACATCCCGGTTTTCCCTGAAGGGGACTCACTGGCCCGCTACCGGGTACGGATGGAGGAGATCGAGCAGTCGCTGCGGATAGTTGAGCAGGCCCTTGACAAGCTCCCAGGTGGGCCGATTATGCCCGATAAAAAACCAAAACTGATCAAACCACCGGCGGGAGACTACTACCAGGCCGTGGAAACCGCCCGGGGATCCTTCGGCATCCGTCTGGTCAGCGACGGCTCGAAGAACCCGTACCGTCTCAAACTACGTTCTCCGACCTATTCCAATATGCATCTGTTCGACGAAGCGTGTCGGGGAATGTTGATCATGGACGCCCTGGCGTTCATGGGAAGTCTCGATCTGGTCATTCCCGAGATAGACCGGTAGGAGGGAGTCGATGAGCCTTACAGTGATCAACGTTATTGCCGCGGTGGTAATCGCCATTGCCTTTGCCGCCCTCAACGCCGCCTACCTGGTCTGGGCGGAACGGCGGGGCGCCGCCCGCATCCAGCGCCGGCCCGGGCCAAACATCAACGGCCCGCTCGGTCTTTTTCAGCCCCCCCTCGACGGGCTCAAGCTGATGGCCAAACAGCTTACCATCCCCGGTGGAGCCGACCGCGCCCTGTTCATCGCCGCTCCGGTTCTGGCAATGTTCCCGGCGATCATGAGTTTTGTCACCATCCCGTTCAGCGAAACCATCGTCGCCAAAAACATGAACGTCGGGGTGCTGATGATCTTTGCCTTTGCGGCGATGGGCAGCATGTCGCTGCTCTTTGCCGGGTGGAGTTCGCGTAATAAATACGCGATGATGTCCTCAGTTCGTGCCGTCTCCCAGGCCGTGGCCTACGAGATCCCGATGCTGATCACCACCATCACCGTGGTGATGATCACCGGCAGTATGGATCTGATGGAAATTGTCCGGCAGCAGAGTCCTTCGATCCTCCACTGGAATATCTTCCCGCTCCTCGGCAATTCCCACAATCTGCTGATGCCCGCCTCGTTTCTGATTTTCTTCATCTGTACACTGGCTGAGACCAACCGGGCCCCTTTTGATCTCGGCGAGGCAGAGAGTGAACTTGTCGCCGGCTTTCACACCGAATACGGCTCGATGGGCTTTGGGCTGTTCTTTATGGGCGAGTATGCCAATATCGTCATCGGTTCCTGCCTGACCACCATCCTCTTCCTCGGTGGCTGGAACTGCCCGTTCGGCCTCTTCCCCGGCGTCTGGTGGTTTCTCCTGAAACTCTACCTGCTGATCGCCACCTTCATCTGGATTCGCTGGACCTTCCCGCGGACGACGATCTACGGACTGCTCAATCTCAGTTGGAAGATCCTCATTCCGCTCTCCCTCTTTAACCTGCTGGTTACCGCAGGTCTTTTAAAGGTATTTTAAAATGATCGCCTACTTCACAGGAATCTACAACGGGCTGATCAGCCTCTTTATCGGCATGGGGATCACCTTCCGGGAATTTATCAAGCCGCCGGTGACCGTTGCCTATCCTTACGAAACCCTGACAATGTGTGCACGCTTTCGTGGGCACGTCGAGTTGATCGGTGACGAGGAGGGCAAACCGAACTGCGTGGTTTGCGGGCTTTGCGAAAAGGCCTGCCCTTCCAACTGCATTACCCTCAGCAGTGAGAAACCGGAAGGGAGCAAAAAGAAGGTCCTCACCGGCTACATACTCGATTTCACCCGTTGCTCGCTCTGCGGTTCCTGTGTGGAATCGTGTAATTTCAATGCCCTGGAATTTTCTAAAGAGTACAATCTGGCCAGTACCAGAAAAGAAGATTTTATCATCGATCTCTACAAGCGTCTGGAGGACAAACAGAAATGACCCCGACGATGACCAACCCCACCCTGTTCAGTGTTGAAGGAATGGTCGGTGTGGTATTTCTGGTGATGGTGGCGCTTACCCTGACCGGTGCAGTCATTGCCTGTAACTCGGTTCGGCTGGTCCGCTCCGTCGCCGGCCTGATCCTCTGTTTTGTCGGGGTTGCCGGCCTCTACTTCTTTTTGAACTCCCCGTTCATTGCCATGATGCAGATCCTCATTTACGTCGGGGCGGTGGCGGTGACCATTGCCTTTGCGATCATGCTCGCAGCCCCGGAACAGAAAAAAAAGCTTGGCCCGATGGGTCCTCTGGCCGGTCCGCTCGGCTTCGCCACCGCCGCCCTGCTCAGCGGTTCGCTTGCGGTACTGGTCTGGCGAACCGACTGGCCGGTGCGAGAAAAAATCAACGACGGCTCAGTCAAAAATATTGGCATTCAACTCCTCACCGATCATATGATGGTCTTTGAACTGATCTCCCTGGTGTTGCTGATTGCCATCCTTGGGGCCCTGGTCATCGCCCGGGGCGGGAGGGAAGGATAATGGCGATACTCAACCTCTACAACGAACTGTCGACCTTTTTGATTCTCGGCGCCCTGCTCTTTGGCATCGGGATCTACGGTATCGTCACCCGCCGCACCCTGATCGGCATGCTGATCGCCGCCGAACTGATCCTCGCCGGGGCCTCCCTCAACTTCATGGCCTTTAACCGTTTCGCCGCCGCCGATCCGGTGACCGGGCAGGTGTTCACCCTGTTCATCATGGCGGTGGCCGCCGCCGAGGCCGCGATCGGGCTGAGTATCGTCATCGCCGTATACCGCCACTACAAATCGATCGACGCAGAAGATACCGTCCACCTCAAAGGTTAGTCAAGGAGTCCTCTGGCATGGATTACAAACTGCTCATCGCCCTGCTCATCCCCCTGCTCGGCACCCTGGGAGTGATGCTCAAAGGTGACAAGGAAAATGTCCGGGAGGCGATCTCCTCCATCTCCTCGATCCTGTTGCTTCTGGTGGTCGGTTCGATGGTTCCGGCGGTACTTGCCGGCAAGACTCTTGTCTTCCAGATGTTTACCATTCTCCCCGGGGTCTCGGTCACCCTGCGGGCCGATGCCATGTCAATGATCTTTGCCCTGGTCGCCTCCTCGCTGTGGACCATCGCGGTTTTCTACTCGATGGGCTATATGCGTGGCCTGAAAGAGCATGCCCAGACCAGATTCAACGCCTGCTTCGCCCTGGCAATTTTCGGCGCTATCGGTGTTGCCTTCTCCGACAATCTTTTCACCATGTACCTGTTCTATGAGATTGTCTCGATCTGCACCTATCCCCTGGTTGCCCATCATCAGGATGAGGAGGGGTACTCCGGCGCACGCAAATATATCATCTATCTGACCACCACCGCCAAGGCCTTCCTCCTTCCGGCGATGATCCTCATCTATGTCCTTACCGGCACCCTTGACTTCGCCTCGGATATATCCAGCGGCATCTTCCCCGAAGGGGTGAGCGGCGTTCTGGTTATCATGCTCTACATCTTCTGTATCTTCGGTTTTGCCAAGAACGGAGTGATGCCCTTTCACCACTGGCTTCCCGGGGCGATGGTCGCCCCCACCCCGGTCTCCGCCCTGCTCCATGCGGTTGCTGTGGTCAAAGTCGGCGTCTTCTGCACCACCCGGGTGATGCTCTATATTTTTGGTACCGACACCATGCACGCCCTCAATCTCGGCATCCCCACTGCCTACTTCGTCGGCTTTACTATTCTTGTCGCTTCGGTGATCGCCCTCTCCAAAGACAACCTCAAGTCACGACTCGCCTACTCCACGGTCAGCCAGCTCTCCTATATCATCCTCGGTGTTGCCCTCCTCGCCATCCCGGGAATCCAGGGGGGCTTGATCCACATCGTCAACCACGCCTTTGCCAAAATCACCCTGTTCTTCTGCGCCGGAGCGATCTATGTGGTCACCCACAAAAAATATATCTCGGAAATGAGCGGCCTTGGCCGGGCCATGCCCTTTACCTTCGCGGCCTTTGCCATTGCCTCACTGAGTATGATCGGCGCTCCGCCGGTAGCCGGATTCATCAGCAAATGGCACCTTTTGGTCGGCTCGGTTGAGGCCCACCAGCTAGGTATCCTGCTGATCCTGATAGTCAGCACCATCCTCAATGCCGCCTATTTCGCCCCGGTAACCTATAAGGCCTTTTTCGGTCGCCCACCCCAGGGCGAGGCGGTAACCGGCATCCGGGAGGCACCGCTGTCGATGCTCATCCCGATTATGATCGCCTGCGCTATTTCGGTTATTATCGGCATTTTCCCCCAATTCATGTGGCAGTTTGTCAAGGCGGTGACCGGATGATTGGCAATCTCATCGAGTTTCTCGAAAAACGGCAGCAGGGCATGAAAAGCGCCGGGATCATTATCCTGGCGGTAATCGTCGTCTGGTCGATTACCGGGGTGGACACCCACCACGCCCACACCTGGCTTGAGGCACATCTCCCTGCCTTCTGGTCAATTTTTGCTCTTTTCTCGGCAGTAGTGCTGATTTTTGTTGCCCGGTGGCTCGGTAAAAGCGGGATACAGACCAGGGAGGACTATTATGACCGCTAGTTTTATCCACCCCGCACTGATCATGATCGTTGGTGCGCTCCTCCTCCCCCTGGTCCGCGGCCCCTTCCGCGCCCTCTACCTCTGCCTCATACCGATTCTTACCCTGCTCAATGTCATCTACCTGAGCTGGCATCCCGGGGTTTACGGAGTGGTCAACTTTCTCGACTCCTGGACACTGATTTTCGGTCGGGTCGATGGGCTCTCCATGGTCTTTGGCTTCATCATGGCCCTGATGGCAATTATCGGTACCGTGTACGGCCTGCATGTCCGTGACAACAGCCAGCATATCGCCGCCTGGTTCTATGTCGCCGGCAGTCTCGGGGTAATCTACTGCGGTGACTATCTGGTTCTCTTTTTATTCTGGGAGATGATGGCCTTTGCCTCAACCTTTTTGATCTGGTTTAACCGCGATGCCGGAGCAGTCGCCGCCGGATTCCGCTATCTGCTGGTGCACACCTTCGGTGGAGTGCTGCTGTTGCTCGGTTTCGTCCTCCGTTATCAAACCACCGGCGACCTCTCTTTTGGCCAACTCGATGCCCAGCACGCCGATCTCTCCACCTGGCTGATCATGGCCGGTCTGATGCTCAATGCCGCCGTGGTTCCTCTTCACTCCTGGCTTCCTGACGCCTACTCCAAGGCGACCATTACCGGGGCGGTGTTCATGTGCGCTTTCACCACCAAAACCGCGGTGTACACCCTGGCTCGGGCCTTTGCCGGTTTTGAGATTCTCATCGTTCTCGGGGTTGTGATGGCCATTTACGGTATTGTCTACGCCCTGCTCGAAAACGATGTCCGTCGCCTCCTGGGCTGGGAGATCGTCAGCCAGGTCGGCTATATGGTCGCCGGGGTCGGCATCGGCACCGCCCTGGCAATCAACGGCACCTGCGCCCATGCCTTTGCCCATATCCTCTACAAAGGTCTGCTGTTCATGGCAGCCGGTGCGGTTATCCATGCCACCGGCAAATCGAAGTTTACCGAGTTGGGCGGACTCTATCGCAAGATGCCACTCACCCTGGTTTTTATGGTTGTTGGCGGCATTTCCGTTTCTGCTTTTCCCTTTTTCTCCGGTTTTGTCAGCAAATCGATGATCGTCAGCGCCGCTTTTGAGGCACACCTGCTGCCCGCCGCCTTTCTGCTGCTGATGGTTTCGGTGGGGACTTTTCTGGTGGCCGGACTGCGCCTGCCCTACCTGATCTTTTTCGGAGAAAACCGCTGCAGCCCGGCAACCTGGGATAGCGCCTCGGATCCCCCGTGGAATATGCAACTGGCGATGATCGCTGCCGCCTTCCTCTGCTTTTTTATCGGCAGCTATTATCCTTTTCTCTACAATATGCTGCCCCATCAGGGGATCAGCTACCACCCCTACAATGGCTACCACCTCAGTGAAACTCTGCAGATTCTCGGGTTTACCGCACTGGCTTTTGCCTTTTTCAAAGACAAAATCGGGGCCCGTGAGGGTATCAGCCTCGACCTCGACTGGTTCTATCGCAAGGGCGGCAAAGGGTTTCTCTGGCTGGCCAGTCACCCCGTACAATGGCTGGACAACGTCTGGGGAGCCGCCTACCGGGTGATCGGCCTCTATTGCCTGATGACCCTTGCCCGATTCTCGGCGTGGTTTGACTGGCATGGGATTGACGGCCTGGTGGACGGCAGTGCCCGATGTGTCCGGGCCATCGGCCGGCGGGTTGCCATGGTGCTGCAGAGGGGCAACATCCAGCAGACCATCTACCTGTCGGTCACCTTTGCAGCCATCCTCCTGGTCTCGTATGTCTGGCTATAATAAAAGAATCAAGGATCACAGGTAATGGATCAACTCCTCCTCCACTCCGGCTTCCCCATTCTGAGCGTGCTGATCTTTTTTCCCCTCGCCGGGGCGCTCCTTCTGCTCTTTATCCGCAATGAAGCGAGATGCCGCCTTTTGACCCTGGCGATTACCGGAATCACTGCGCTGCTTTCCCTGCGGTTGCTCTTTGGGTTTGACCGGACCACGGCACAGTTTCAATTTGCCGAGAGCCATCCCTGGATTGCCGCCTTCAACATCAACTATACCGTCGGTGTCGATGGCATCTCTATCCTCCTGGTTCTGCTCACCACCCTGATCATGCCGTTTTGTGTGCTTGCCTCGTGGAGCTATATCAAAACCCGAGTCCAGGCCTTCATGATCTGCCTGTTGATTATGGAAACGGCGATGATCGGCGTCTTTGTCGCTCTGGATTTCGTCCTCTTCTACATCCTTTGGGAAGCGATGTTGATCCCGATGTACCTGCTTATCGGGATTTGGGGCGGACCTCGAAAAATTTACGCCTCGATTAAGTTTTTCCTCTACACCCTTGCCGGTTCGATCCTCCTGCTGGTGGCGATCATCTGGCTGTACACTACTAATGATTACAGCTTCTTCATCCCCGAGATGATGTGGCAGGACTATTCGCTCACTGCCCAGACCTACCTTTTCGTTGCCTTTTTTCTCGCCTTTGCGATTAAGGTGCCGATGTTTCCCTTCCACACCTGGTTGCCGGCGGCCCATGTCGAAGCCCCCACCGCCGGGTCAGTGATCCTCGCCAGTATTTTACTGAAAATGGGCACCTACGGATTTCTCCGTTTTGCCCTGCCGATCACCCCGGATGCTACCGTGCTCCTGGCACCCTATGTGCTCTGGCTGTCGATTGCCGGGATAATCTACGGCGGCCTGACCGCCCTGGCCCAGAGCGACATGAAAAAACTGATCGCCTACTCCTCGGTAGGTCATATGGGTTTTGTCACCCTGGGGATCTTCGTGCTCAATACCGACGGGGTGGAAGGGGCAATCCTGCAGATGGTCAACCACGGAGTGACCACCGGGGCACTGTTTCTCTGTGTAGGAATGATTTATGAACGGACCCACAGTCGAGAACTTGGCTCGGCTATGGGTGTTGGGAAATACATGCCGATATTTGTCACATTCCTCGGCTTTTTCTCCCTCTCCTCCCTCGCCTTTCCAGGAACCAACAGTTTTGTCGGCGAATTCATGATCCTCGCCGGCGCCTTTCAATTTGACACGGCCCAGGGCAATTTCCCCTATCTGGCACTGGCCGCCATCCCCGGTGCCGTGCTGGCTGCCGCGTATATGCTGCGGATGCTGCAGAAAATTGTCTGGGGCGGAACCCAGAATCCAGACCAGTCGTGGATTACCGACCTCAACAGCAGAGAGATCATTACCCTTGCCCCATTTTTGCTCTTTGTCTTCTGGATCGGCCTTGGCCCGCAACCATTTCTTGATCTGATACACACCAGTGTCAGCCAATTGCTGCACGACTTTCACGCCCACAATGCCCAGGCACTCGCAGCAGGCGGATCGGTTTTCCACTGAGCCAAGCTCTAACCACGACCCCGTAAAGGTATCACGATGCTATTTCTACCAGAACTCACAGTGCTCGGAGCGGGACTGACGTTTTTTCTGTTCAGTTTAGGAAAACCGACCGGCGAAAAGATCAGGAAGGTGGCAATCGGCCTTGCCGTGCTCATCTCAGCCGCTGCATTATTCACTCTGCAGAGCAATGGTGAGCTGTTTTTTTCCGCCTACCGGGTAGATTTTTTCTCCCAGACCTGGAAACTGCTCATCGCCCTTGGCACCCTGGCGGTAATGATCTTCACCCAGAATAACCGGGGAACCAAGCCGGAGAGTGAGCCGGAGTATTTCCTTTTCCTGTTTATGGCCGTTCTCGGTCTGATGATGCTCGTCTCCAGCGTTGAACTTCTGGCGATTTTCATCAGTCTCGAACTCAGCTCTTTTGCCGTGTACATCATGGTGCCGATGCGCCGGGGCGAAACCTCCTCCGGCTACCATCTCGAGGCTGGCATGAAGTATCTGCTCTTTGGGGTAGTCGCCACCGGCCTGATGCTGTTTGGGATGAGCTATCTCTTTGGTCTCACCGGCACTACCCAGTTGGCAGCAATAACCGCACAGTTGCCGACCCTGTACAATCAACCGGCAGCCGCGGTGGCAATCGCCATGATTCTCGGCGGTTTTTTTTACAAGCTGGCTATTTTCCCGCTCCATTTCTGGGTTCCCGACGTCTACGAAGGGGCGGCCAATGAGACCACCGCCTTCATCGCCACCATACCCAAACTCGCCGCCGTGGCCATCCTCATCCGGATAGTCGGCTTGATAGACCAGCAGGGTGAACTGATCGTTAACGCCCTGGCGGTGTGCGCCGTTCTCTCCATGTTTTACGGGAACCTCTCGGCATTGGCACAGACCGATGTCAAAAGGATTCTCGGCTTTTCCGGAATATCCCATGCCGGTTTTGTCCTGGTCGGTATCCTCACCTTCCAGACCATTGGCTATGCCACCGCTGTCTACTACATTATCGGCTATGTGGTGATGAATCTCGCCTGTTTTCTGGTCATCTGTACGGTGGCCAACACAGACCGCAACCTGGTTGTCGCCGACTTCACCGGCCTGCACAAACGGGCGCCACTGCTTGCCCTGGCCCTGACCGTTGGCCTGTTCGCCCTTGCCGGAATACCCCCCTTTGTCGGTTTTACCGGCAAGCTGCTCCTGCTCCTCGAAGCTCTGCGCCAGGGACACCTGCTCCTGGTGATTTTTGCCGCGCTCAATACCGCTATAGCGATATACTACTATCTCTCCATCGTTCGCGTCAGCTTCTGCAGTGACCCCGAGGAAAGAGGAACGGTCACCGCCAGCCGCCAGGTCAATATCCTGGCAATCCTGCTTATCGTTGTCATCGTCGTCATGGGAGTGATGCCCAAACCGTTCATCACCTTCACCGCTTCAGCTATCCAGGCCCTGCTCTAGCAGACCCTTATCGACAGTGCATCTGTCAGGGCAGCCAGTTCCCGGCACGGTTTAGTGCCGGGGTGGTCTGAATGCAGGTCATGCGCCCAGCCGACAATTGCCCACAGGAACCCCTTTTCTCACCAACCGTAGATGCGTTTCGCCAGCAACAGGCGTTGATGGGCATGAGAGTGCCGGGCAAGACCAATTATGCCTGGTTTTTCTGAGATCTTTTATGGTAAGATGCTCTCTCATTTTCGGATTACCCGGGCTGCCCCTTTCCGCGCCAGGGGGGTGCTCCCCTCGCAAAGCAGAGTGGATATGGGCCATCACCACATTACCCAGTTCCTCGTTCGCATAACCCTTTTTAATAACCTTTCGGTCCCAGGAGACAGTCATGAAAAACAGCCAGTTCAAGGCCCCGCTTATTCAATCGGCAATTATCCTTGGCGTGGTAATTATTATCCTCGCCCTGATCGCCAGTTCCTCCTCAGGTGCGGAAAACGGAGGCCCCGGCTTCTTCTCATCAGTCGGCAGCCTTATTGTTTTAATGCTTGGCCTGACCTTTTCCCTGGTATTCAGCATTGCGGTGCTTTTTGCACTCTTTCTTGCAGCGGTTGGCATGGTTGACGCAGATACTGCCAAAAGGATGTATGCCAACCTGAGGAAAAATTTTGCCAAAGATCTCCTCGGCTGTAAAGAGTGGTCCTGCGCGACAACCGAAAGGCGCTGATTCTCCTCGAGAGGCGCCGGAGCATTCAGCGAGAAGCGCCTGGTGTAGCTCATCCGGGCGCCCTTTGGGCAACTGCAGCGAGGAACCACTGCAGAAAATTATTCGGGCTGTTTGCATCTTTCCCCAGCAAAGCCAATTTTCCCCTTGACGGCGTGCGGCGAGTCAAGTAGTTTGCCGCGGTCCTTGAGTCATGCCCAGTTGTTCTGCCGGATGTTACCTGACGGTTTGCCGG
>JAZBOD010000428.1:0-3174 GCA_036350955.1 Desulforhopalus sp.
CCGTTGGTGCCAATGGATGGTGCGGCCAGCTGCCCGCCATGCTCAAGCCGCTCAAGGAGAATGACCTCCAGCTGATCGCTGCTGGGTTCCGCCTCCGGGACAGTGGCAAACAGTTTTCCGGTTGCCAGGGTCAGACTGGCCAGATGGATCTCCTGCTCGGCATCGCTCATCGCCCTGAGGACCACCAGGGCGGGTAGCCGGGCGTGGAGAACATCCATCAGGCTGTTATACCCACCATAGGTGACCAGGCACTGAGCCTGCAACAGCGCCTCGACATAGTGGACACCGGTGGCCTCGAGACGGCAGTTGGCAGCATCGCCAAAGAGCTGCGCCACTTCCCCATGGGGGTCTTCAAGAAACACCCGCCAGATCCCATGGGTGACGGGGATTCTCGCGACAGCCTCGGCCAGCGCCCGAAAAAAGGCAAGGGTCTTCTCGCCGATCCACGGCACGGAGATCACCCCGGCGATCGTTTCGCGGGGAGAAGGCGGCGTACCGTGCCAGTGCGCCAATTCGGCCAGCCGGAGGACATAGCCGCACTCCACCGGCCGACAGCGGTACTGTTCAGCAAGTTGCCGGCAATGGTCAGGACCGAGGACACCGCTGTCGCCATACCAGAGCAGGCGGTGATAGTGGTCGACAAAGAGTTGTCGGGCAAGATCAGACCTGGCCTGGCTGACCTCACCGAGAACCCCGCGGACACCAAGTACCCAGCGGGTTTCACTGCCGGCGGCGGCAAGGGCCGGGACCAGCTCGCGATGTTTGCCCTGGGGGGTATGGTCAACCAGGACCAGCCGTGGCCGATAGAGTTTTACCAGGTGGGTCAGTTCCGCCGCCCGAAGATCGGCAAGCTGGCGGTCGGAGAACCTACTAAACCCGGTAATGCCCATTGACCGGCCGGCGACCACCCGGGTCGCATAGGAGGGCAGCTTCAGCCAGTCCAGGGGGGCCTTGGCGATCAGTTCTGTGGTGAAGCGGCAGCCGGTGACCAGCAGAACGGTGAGGTGAGGGAAAAGCCGACGCAGGGCCATGCCGATGGCAACGCTTCGGCTGGCGTGGCCGAGCCCCCGTCCGTCATGGGCATAGAGCAGCAGATCAAGGCGGGAAAAACTCTTTTCCATTACTCCGCGGTCTCCAAGGCAAAGGACCGCCGTCACCGCACAGGTTCAGGCCGGGGGGGGATCGCCGCAGCCTGAGCAGCAGCCACTCATTTAAGCTTATTGACTTATTGGCGGCGACGCAATCACTTTTCTACCCCGGACCAACAATCGCTCATGCAGATTCTTTACTACATGCCTTTTAAACCGATGGGCCACCACAACCCTTCCGGGGATCTGGTTACCGGAACTGAGCTCTTCACCCATCTCCAGAGAAGAGGCCACGATATTCGCCCGGTCAGCAGATTGCGCTGCCGCTGGATCTACTACCGGCCGCTGACTATGCTCCGCCTGCTCGCCGAACGGGTCAGAATCGTCGGTCTCTACCGGGAAAGAACCCCGGATCTGTGGCTCAGCTATCATTCGTACTACAAAGCCCCCGATCTCCTTGGGCCGGGATGTGCCCGCCGACTGGGTATCCCCTATGCGATTTTTCAGGGCATCTACTCGACCAAGAGAAAAAAGCGGTGGCGGACGCTGCCCGGTTTTCTGCTCAACCGCGCCAGCCTCCGTGCCGCCGACCGGGTTTTCACCAACAAAAAGCGGGATCTGCAAAACCTCCAGCGCCTTCTCCCCCCGAAGCGTCTGAGCTATATCGCCCCGGGAATCGAGCCGGAACAGTTCCGGTATTCCCTGGAGTGGCGGAAGAAACTGCGTCACACCTGGGGAGTGGATGAGAGGGTGGTGGTGATGACGGCGGCGATGATGCGTCCCGGGGTGAAGACCGCCGGTATTGCCCGGGTGATCTCGGCGGTGGCCGAGTTGTACCAGGCTGGTCTGCCGGTATCGCTGGTGGTGGCCGGCGACGGCTCAGGCAGGAGCGAACTGCACAGGGTCGGCAAACAATTGCCGGGAGAGCATATCCGTTTTCTCGGCCGCATCCCCCGGGAAGAGCTGTCACAGTTTTACAGCGCAGCCGACATCTTTGCCTTTCCCGGGGTGGACGAATCGCTGGGGATGGTCTACCTCGAGGCGCAATCGTGTCGGCTGCCGGTGGTCGCCTTCGGAGACTGGGGCGGCGGAGAGGCGGTACTCGCCGGGAAGACCGGGATGCTCTCACCGGCCTCCCGCCCGGAACAGTTCACCATCAATATTGCCGAGCTGGTCCGCCAGCCGGAGCGGCGGCGCCGGATGGGCGAAGCTGCAGCACAGCACATTGTTGACCATCATGACCTGCAGGCCAATTATCTCGCGCTGGAGCAGGGACTGCAGGACCTCACCGGGAGAAAAATCCGGGTTTCATAACCCGTCGTTGAGCACCTCGATCTCCACCCGGCGGTTCTGCCGCCGGCCAAGAGCCGTGGCATTGGAGGCAATCGGCTCAAGATTGCCCATCCCCTGGGCGATTATCCGTTCGGCGGCTATCCCTCGGGCAACGAGCAACTCTTTCACGGCAAACGCCCGATCGGAGGAGAGCTCGATGTTTTCCGGGGAGTTGCTCAACGACGAAACATAGCCTTTTACCAGCAGGGTGGCCTGGGGATAGTCCCGCAGTTTTTCGGCAAAGGCGTTCAGCTCCCTGGTCGACGCCCGGGTCAGGGTGAGCTCATCGGCGAGTATTACCAGAGTAATCCGTCGCAGTTCAAAAGGAAAAGCCGCCGACGCAACCGGCAGAGCCGCAAACTCCTCCTCAACCATGGCGGAATCCTGCTCCGGCTCCAGCCTGACCTTGACCAGTTCAGGACTGAGTTTGGCGAGTGGTGGTGCCGGCAGATCCTGAACCAAGCCCCCTGCCAGGGGGGAATCTGGCCGAGGGTCTGATTGTTTTTCCTCAGCTGGCTCTCCGGCAGCAGCAGAAAATTTTTCGGCTGCCTGGACAACGGGAGGAGGTTCATGCGGTGGCTCCTGATGCGGCTGTTGTTCGGGGAAAGACGGCTCGCCAGAGGTTCCGCTCGACAGCTCAGGCGGTGGAACAGGTTCGCTTATCTCCGGCAGAATTGATTCCTCCTGTGACAACCGAGTTGAAACTCCTGCCGGAGGATTCTCTTTGGCCAATGAAAGCCTATCCCCCTGCGGA
>JAZBOD010000429.1:0-2090 GCA_036350955.1 Desulforhopalus sp.
CGCAACCAGCACCACATCAGGAATCCTGTAGAGCGCACCAGTGCAAGGTGGTGCGTGTGACGCACCCTACGAAAGCTCGTTTCCGACAATGGCGGGTTAAATCGTCAGGAAAATCTCCTTTTAACCAAACGCATTGTGACCGGCCATGGAGGAAATCCATTAACCGCAGGGTGGGCGACGCGCACCAGCCAGCACCACACCAGGAGCAATTCAGCGCATTTTCACCGGGGAGGAATCGATGAGCAATAAGAAACCACGAAAGGGGGCGGGCAGGACCGCGGCGAAGCTCAAAAAGGGTCAAACCGCCAAGGAGAACGGCCATGAGCCCTGTCTGCAGGCGATGGTCTGGTATCGGCAGGAGCACTATCCGGAGCTGCTCACCCTGTTCAGTGACGCGGCGCTTCTGCCACCGACCTATTCAGCCTGGCTCAGCCGCGCCGAGGCCAAAAAAGCCGAAGTCGAGGCCGCCGGCGACCAGGTGATCAAAGTGTATATCGAGCCGGAGTATTTCGGCCAATGGTGTCGCGAGAAAAACCTGCCCACTGATGCCGAATCGCGAACCCGCCTGGCCATCGAGGTGGCCCAGATGCAGACCTTCACTCTCTAGCTAGGCCGGCTCAGCGACCCTTGCCAACTCCTGAGGCAGATCTGCGCGGGGCATGCCGAAATGGGCGCCCTGAGAAAAATCGATGCCAAGGGCGACGACCTTTTCCTGAACCCGGGCGCTGTGGACGAACTCGGCTACGGTAGACATGTTCAGGCTACGGGCAAAGTTGACGATGCCCTGGGTGATGCGCATCGCCCCTCGGTCATGGTCAAGATTTCTCACCAGACTGCCGTCGATCTTGATCAGATCGACATTGAGCCTGAGGAGATGTTCGAAATTTGCATACCCGGTACCAAAATCATCGATAGCGATCCGGCAGCCATAGGCCTTCGCTCGATCGATGAAACTGCGCACTTCACTGTATTTCTCAATGCCATCGGACTCGAGTATTTCGAAAATCACCTGGTTGCCCTGGCCGGTGTCGGCAAGTTTTTTCAGGATGGCCGAGGTTAACTCGTCATCGAGGAGATCGGCACAGGAGAGATTGATCGAAAAATCATAAGGCTCTCCGGCAAATGCGGCAAAACTCTTCTCGATCATGATCCTGGTGATCCGCCGCTCAAAGCGCAGCTTTCTGGTCACCTCAAGGTACTCTTCAGGGCTGATGATACCACCGTCCTCGCCGCGCATCCGGACCAGGCACTCAAATTTACTCGCCCTCCCAGACCGGTTGTCAAAAATTGGCTGGAAGTACGGGAAGAGACGGTCCTCCAGCAGCGCCTTTTTCACCCGGCCAGCCCAGAACAGGTTCTGTTCGTAGGTCTCTTCGACACACTGCCTGGCATCATAGACCAGGTAATTCTGGTGCTGGCGCCGGGCCTGCTTGAGGGCGAATTTTGCCCAGGTAATCAAATTATCCCGGGGAGATGCGCTATCCGGATGAAGCTGCACTGCAGCGCCGAGGGTAATACCAAGATTGATCTCCTGCCCCTGCCAAAGCGGCGACCGGCTCTCCAAAGCCATACTGATCGCCTGCACCAGGGTTTCCAGCTCTACCACCGGACGTGCCGGACCGAGCAGGGCAAACTCGTCGGAGGTCAGGCGGTAGAGCCGCACCGAAGTCAGCCGTGGTTCACAGGTGATCAACTCGTCAAGCCAGATGGCCAGTTGCTGCAGGACAAAATCACCACAACGGTGGCCAAAGAGCCCATTGACCTCCTTAAAACCGTCGATATCAACCAAAATCAGACTGCCCTGCGGATTCGACACCGACTCTTCCAGCAGTCTCGCCCGATTGGGCAGACCGGTAAGCTCATCAGTATAGGAGGCTTTGAGCTGACGCATCAGGCCAATGACCTTAAAGAGCAGCACCGCTGAAAGTCCCAGCATCACCAGGCCGGTAACAAAGAGAATCTGCAGGTTGCTGGTACGCATCGGCAGAAGCACCGCATCGATTTCATCACGGGGAACGCCAATGCCAAAGAGCATACCGGCGGTGGTCGCCGCATAGGAGAGCGAGTATTCGCTGCCGTCAACGGTCAAC
>JAZBOD010000430.1:0-9591 GCA_036350955.1 Desulforhopalus sp.
CCGGCAAACCGTCAGGTAACATCCGGCAGAACAACTGGGCATGACTCAAGGACCGCGGCAAACTACTTGACTCGCCGCACGCCGTCAAGGGGAAAATTGGCTTTGCTGGGGAAAGATCAGCATGGTTTGGCTGAATTGGCACTTGCTGTTGGAAAAAAAGGTATGGCCTTCGTGCCGAATCGGCTATCATGGGCCGGAAAATGTAACAAATGCATGGTGAAACAGCAGTGCCTGATCACCTGGCAGCAAGGAATTAACGAGCCTTACGAAATAACCTGGCGATTCCCATCTTTTTTGGCTCGGCTCCTTATGCCGCTCCGGGCACTGAGATGGCCATGTTGTTGATTTTTCTAACGGCTTAACCGACCAAAAGGTCTTGCCACAACGTTTTAACCTCCCTCGTAGACGATGAAGAATGCCATAAACACTCTGCTTCGAACACTCCCCAAGGTTGACGAAAGTATTGCCCAGCTCAAAATGGCCGAAGAACAGGGCATCCCGATGGCTCTCCTCAAAAGTGTGGTGCAAAGGGAGATAGAGGCAGAACGGGAAAAAATTTTGCACAATGATGGCACTCGAGCTGTCATCTCTGCTGAGCAGTGGAACCAGAGATTTCAGACCGCCCTTCGCCAAAAACTTACCCCCAATTTTCGGCGGGTAATAAACGGAACCGGGGTGGTCATTCACACCAATCTCGGTCGCTCGATACTTTCCGCCGAAACCACTGCCGGACTCGCTTTGGCCGGCGGGTACTATTCGAACCTCGAGTTTAATCTCGAGACCGGCAAAAGAGGCAGCCGGTATAGCCTGGTCGAAGATATCCTCTGTGAGCTGACTGGAGCCGAGGCGGCATTGGTGGTCAACAATAATGCTGCTGCGGTTTTCATAGCGCTGAATACTCTTGCCAGTGACCGGGAGGTAATCGTCTCCCGGGGACAGCTGGTAGAGATCGGCGGATCTTTTCGCATCCCGGATATCATGGCCAGAAGCGGTGGACGGTTGGTTGAAGTCGGTGCGACCAATCGAACCCACCTTTACGACTACGAAAAGGCGATCACCCAGGATACTGCTCTGCTGCTCAGGGTCCACACCTCCAATTTTCGGATGATCGGCTTCACCTCGTCGGTTTCCCCTGAGGAGATGGTGGTCCTGGCCAGAGAAAACAGCCTTACCACCATGGAAGATCTGGGCAGCGGCTGTCTCGTTGATCTGTCGCCCTTCGGTTTTCCCAAAGAACCAACCGTACAGGAAATTGTTGCGGCGGGGATCGATGTCGTCACCTTCAGTGGTGATAAACTCCTCGGCGGCCCCCAGGCGGGAATAATTGTTGGCAAAGCCGATGCCATTGCCCGGATCAAGAAAAACCCCCTTAATCGGGCTTTGCGGATTGACAAGTTTACCCTGTCCGGTCTCGAGAGTGTTTTGCGCCAGTACTATGATCTCAATCGGGCGCTGACGACCATTCCCACCCTGGCGATGTTGACAGTTTCCCCGGAACTCCTCAAAAAACAGGCAAAAAAGATCCAGCGTCGTCTGCAGAAAAAGGTTGCCGAGAAGTGCCAGGTTACGGTTGTCCCCACTTTCTCCAGGGTAGGTGGAGGAGCCTTGCCGGAGTACAGTATTGCCAGTTGGGCCGTAAGGCTGGAGCCGCGGGAGATCAAATTGAGTGCTTTTGAAAAGAAACTGCGGACTTTGCCGACGCCGATTATCGGCCGGATAGAACATGAGCATTTTCTCCTCGATGTCCGCACGGTTCAGGATCGGGAAATTCCTCTGCTCGTTGAGCTGCTCAGTGATTTCTTTAGGCCTGGAGAAGAACATTGACCGGCACGTTCCCCCTGAGCAGCGACCATGGCGCCTTCCTTGGCGTTGATTTTAGCCGCTTTTCCGAGAGTTTTGCGGCGCTCCTCATGGCTCGGTTACCAACGGCACAGCGGGTCTTCTTTACCCGGTCTCCGGCGGACATCCAGGAAGTCTGCGGCGAAGATCAGCGCCTGACTGCCCTTACCCTCCTGCATAAGGAGATGCTAGCCCGTGGGCTCTCGGTGGCGGTAGACCGTCACGCCCTGCTGATGGCCTTTCCCCGGTTGGATGGCGAGCCGGTTGTCGCTCTGGTCGTCGGGCTTGATCCACTTTTTTGCCAGAATGCGGATATCGACTGGCTGGAGGAGATCAGGCTGGTCGTTGAAGGGGAGTTCCGTCTGGTTAAACAGGCCAGGGTCGATATCCAGACCGGTCTGTTGAACATGGCCAACCTCGACCATATTCTCTCCCGCCAACTCGACGAGGGCACCACTCTGCAACTGGTTTTGGTCGAATTGCCGCCACGCCGTTCTTCCAGTGTGCACGGATTTCGCCACCTGCAGAAATGTGCTGCGTTGTTGCGCAGTTTTTTTGGAGCCGACGGTACGGCGCTCCATTACCTTGGTCAAAGTCTTTTTGCCCTGGTTTGGTCCGTTGCCGAGGGCAAAGCGCGGATTGAGATCGAACAGCGCCTGGTCGCCTACCTGAAAAGGGCCGGTTGCCATCGGGTTCATGTCGGTTCAAGCCTTTCCACCGACCTCACCGATGCGGCGAGCGCCTCGGTACTCGATGCCGCCTGGCAGGCTCTTCGTCACGCTATCGGCAGGGGGCCCTACAGTTTTTGCAGTTACCGTCTGCTCGCCCACCCGGAGGATCATCCGCTGGCGCGTCCCCTCGCTGGCCAGGTCCGGCGGCTCAGCCGTCAGTGGCGCCGGTCGGAACACTTCAGCCTGGTGCTGTTTCACAGTGACGGTGATCAGTCCGCAGAAAATCTCCTCAGAGCGTATCTCAACCGGGGGGTCGCGGTAACGCTGGCTCAAGACATGCTGGTTTTTCTTGATGGGGTTTCCGGCGAGGATGCCCTCCGTTGGGCCCGGCAGATCAGCGAACAGGCTGGCGCCAGTGGGAGCGGTCAGCAGGTCTCCGCCGGGGTATCGAGCTATCCCTTGATTGACTTTTCTCGGTCGGAAATGGTCTGGAACTGCCGCAAAGCGCTGCTTCACGCCTCTTTCTTCGGCAGATCCGGCTGCGCACTGTTTGATGCGGTGAGTCTGAATATCAGCGGGGATGTCTATTTCGGTGAAGGTGACCTGGTCAGGGCTCTTCGGGAGTATAAAAAAGGGCTGCAGTGTGATGCCGGCAATATCAATCTCCTCAATAGCCTTGGGGTCGCTCTGGCGATGATCAATCGGCTGGCAGCAGCCAGAGCCTGTTTTGAACAGGCCCTGGCTGTGGAATCAGCCAACTTTATGGCCCTATACAATATTGGTCTTGCCGAGCAGGCCGGGGGGCGACAGGAACAGGCCTACCTCTATTTGGCCAAGGCTCTGCGCCATTTTGATGACCAAGCAGGGAGCAGGGAGGTATACAGCGAGCTGCAACTGCAGTTGGGTATTCTCGCCTGTGAGACCGGCCGGTTTCAGCAGGCCCTTGAGTATTTCCATGCCTGGCGACACAACGGCTCTGCCCAGGGGCCGGACCGTGCCTGCTACCACGCCGGCCGGGCCTACTCAGGGTTAGGGGATAAACGACAGGCAATGACCGAACTTCAGCGGGCCCTGCGTTTTGATGAAGCAGACGCCCGGGCTATGAACCTCCTTGCCCAGGTCTACTTTCAGGCCGGGGAGGGTGATCCAATCGCCCTGGCTTTGGCTGAAAAAAGTGTTGAACTCGAGCCTGGCCAGAAGGGCTACCGCCTGCTGCTGGCCGAGATCCAGCTACGTTGTGGCATGTTTCGGCAAGCTGGAGAGAATGCCCGACGCTGTATTCACGTTCGCCAATTTCGGCCGAAAGGCCAGTTACTGCTGGCGCAGGTCCATGCTGCGACAGGGAAATTACCCATGGCCAGGAGGTGGTTTCGCCGCATTCTTGGTCAGCCCGATCTCTCGCCAGGATTGTATCAGGAGGCCGAGGCAGGGTTATTGTCCATCAAATCGTAAGTGAGAATGGAACGTATGCGCAAATTTTCCTTTGAATTTTAAGGAATTTCTTTGTCAGAAAGGTGGTATTTAAATACAATATGTCGACGGGCTGTTTCTTGGTGCCCGGCGGATGCATTTTTCGACGCGTTGTTTGCAGCTTTGCCACTGATCCAGAACGAACGGATTACCCCTTTCCCCGCTGTGCCGGTGGGGAGGCGGTTCTCGTCCAGCCTGATTCGAGTGGCGTGAGCGGCGGGCTTTGCCGGACTGAGAGAAGTATCAGCTCCAGGGCTATGCCGCTGTTCAGGTTCTCGATGAAGCCGCAATCGGGTGGGTTACCTGCGACGGACTATCGAAGGGTAAGACTGAAATCGAGACTTATCCTCTTTGCAACTCATTATTCAATCAGGGTGAAACATGGCGCAGATAGACGGTTTTTTCAAATTGATGAATGACGAGGGTGCTTCCGATCTGCATATGGTTGCCGGACAGCAGCCTCTGCTGCGGATTCGCGGTGACATTGAACGGGTCAAGTTCAAAAAAATGGAAAATGATGAACTCCGTGCCATGCTCTACGAGATCTGTCCGGAGGAGAAGATCAAGGTTTTTGAGGAGCATGGTGACGTCGACTTCGGTTACGAAATCCCCGGTCTGGCCCGCTATCGTTGTAATTTTTTTCGGCAAAAGTATGGGGTCGGGGCGGTTTTTCGGGAAATTCCCAGTGATATCATGACGGTTGAACAACTCGGCTTACCGTCGGTTATCGGCCGTCTCGCCCATTTGCCCAAAGGCCTGGTCCTGGTCACCGGCCCGACCGGATCGGGCAAGTCGACAACCCTGGCGGCGATTGTCGATGAGTGCAACAAAACGCGTAAACACCATATCCTCACCGTTGAGGACCCCATCGAATTTGTCCATAAAAGTCAGAAATGCGTGATTAATCACCGGGAAGTAGGAACCCACACCAAAAACTTTGCGGCGGCTCTGCGTGGGGCGTTGCGCGAGGACCCGGATGTGATCATGGTCGGCGAGATGCGAGATCTGGAGACCGTTGCCTTGGCAATGGAGGCGGCGATGACCGGTCACCTGGTGCTGGCGACCCTGCATACCATGAATGCGATGAAAACCGTTGACCGAATAATTGAGATATTTCCCGCCAGTCAGCAGGGTCAGGTACGATCAACTCTCGCCGATGCTTTGAAAGCGGTGGTTTCCCAAACCCTCTTTAAGCGAATCGATGTTAAGGGCCGTTGTGCCGCCCTGGAAATTTTGATTGCCACGCCGGCGGTGCGCAATCTGATCCGTGACTCGAAGACCTATCAGATCATCTCGGCGATGCAGACCGGGAAAAAGTATGGAATGCAGACCCTGGACGATGCCATTCTCGCCCTGCTCGAAAAACGGATGATCAGCCCCGATGATGCCTATTCCAACGCGATAGAGAAGGCAAAGTTTCTCAAATATCTGAAAAAATCTCCGTCAGATTTTACCGAGGCCTAACCCGGCTCTCACCTGCCGCGATTTGGCGTGGATGCGAGCTGCATAGTTTCCTGAGAAATCCGGGCTGAGGGAGCAGTGCACCGGATTACCGAGCCGGTTCGCTGCTGCTTCCTGCCTGGGGATGAGCCATCCCTGGACTGCTGCCGTTGTAGAGGAGGGTACGTTGCAGCGGCGTCAGGGGATTGCTGTCTACCCGCCCATAGCCATGAACCGTCAGCCGATCTGCTGCGGCGCGGAGTTCCATCGTCCCTTTTTCGGCTGTCGTCCACAGGGGGAGGTTATGCCTCGCGCTGTGATTGATCAGTTGCCCCCCGGGAAAGGAGCCCTGACGGTTTGGTCCGGCGGAGACCAGGATTATTTCCGGCGAGACCCCGGCGAGAAACTCTACCGAACTCGAGGTATCCGCCCCGTGGTGCGGGGCGAGCAGGACCTTGGCGCCGAGGTCGTATCCCTTTTCGACCAGCAGGCTTTCGTCTTCCTGCTCAATATCCCCGGGCAGAAGCAGGCAGAAGGTTCCGCTGCACACTTTCAAGACCAGACCGCTGTTTGCCTTTCCTTTGCCGGCAGCTGTCGGAAAGTGGTAGCTGTTAGCCAGGTTTACCACAAAATCCCGGGCTGTGCCGAGTCGCTCACCTTCGGCGGGAACCGTTACCTGAACCCCGTGCTGCTCAGCCTGCAGCAGTAACCGGGAAAAATCCTCGGGATGGTTGTCCTGACCCCTTACCCAGAGCAGTCGAGGGGCAAAATTGGCGATGATGAACTCCAGGCCGTTGTAGTGGTCGGCATCGGGGTGGGTGATAACCACGGCATCCAGCCAGCGAATCCCTCGCCGCCAGAGATAGGGGGCGATCACCCTCTCCCCCACCGATCTTCCCGGAAGCGAGGCTCCACCTCCGTCGATGAGCAGGCGGTAGCCGGAGGGCAGTTCCACCAGGGTGGAACTGCCCTGGCCGACGTCGATTGCCGCGATGTGCAGGGCGCCGGTTGCCGGGGATCCGGGTGGTGGCCGAAAAATGAGCAGCAGAAAAACCAGTACGCCGCCCAGAGCCGGCAGGCCGAGGAGCGGGCGATAGCGGTTGTTGATCAGGATCAACAGCAGGGCATAATATCCGCCGATCAGCCAGAGAGGTGGCGGTGGCAGGCGCAGACTGGCAGAGGGCAGACCGGCGAAAAATGCGGCGCAGCCAAGCGCGGCATCCAGCCCCAATGCCCCGAAGCGGAGGAGCAGCGTGCCGGTATCCGGCAGGAGAAAAACCAGGGGCAGAGCGATAAACCCGGCCACCAGGCTCCATAGACAGATCAGTGGCTCCATGACCAGATTGGCCAACAGGCTCACCGTGGAAAAACGCTGGAAGGCATGGATGGCGATTGGTGCCGTGGCGAGGTTCGCCACAATCGAAACCAGCAGGGCGGCGAGCAGCCAGGAGCCGGCCTTTTTCGCCGGGGTGTACTCTTTGCCGGGATCCGCTTTCGGCCAGACGAGTTGCTGCAACTCCGGGAGGAGGAAGAGCAGGGCGGTTACCGCGGCAAAGGAGAGCTGGAAGGAGACGTTGAAAAGCAGCAGGGGCTTGATCGCCAGAATCGTCAGTGCGGCAAAGGCGAGCAGGGCCCCGGGTGATTTTCGCCGGTCTACCGAGATGGCCAGGAGTACCAGGCCGCCCATCAGCACCGCCCGGGTCACCGGGGTGTTCAATCCGGCAAGCAAGCCATAACAGAGAAGAATGGGCAGAGCGAGCAGCGCGGCGCATTTTCGTACCGGTAAGCGGAGCAGCAGCCATTCGCTGCAGGAGAGCAGACGGGAGATGACGGTATAGAGCAGGGCGGAGAGAATGCCGATATGTAATCCGGAGATGGCCAGAATATGCATGGTGCCACTGGCCTTGAAATCTTCCAGAATACGTTCTTCAAGTCGGCTGCGGTCGCCAAGCAGGATTGCCCGGTACATTGCGCTCTGCTGCGGCTCGGGGAGGGCCAGGTCGAGTTTTTCGCCAATGGTGGTCCGGACTCTTTCCGGCAGGAAGCGGAGAGTATGCCATAAACTCTCGCTGGCGATGATTTTTTCGATATAGAGTGGCGAGCGGATTATGCCGGTCACCCAGATATCGTTGCGGGCATAGTGGCTGGCCAGGTCAAAACCGCCGGGGGTTAAAAAACCGCTGGGCCGGTTGAGTTCGGCACGGATTGCCAGGCGGTCTCCCGGCATCAGGGGCTTATGCCACCTGCCGTAAAAACGGAGGAGAACTGTGCCGGAACAGGGGATCAGGGTGGGGTCATCCCGTCGTTGGATCTGCTCAGTGTGGAGACGTATTCGGCTGCTCCTGCCGTCATCTTCGACCATTGCCGCCAGGGTACCGATCAGTACAGCCTCGGTTTTCTCTTCGATTCTCGAAAAAATATGCCCGGAGGCATTCGGTGGGCGAAGCTGCAACTGGCTGTGCCAGAATCCTGTGGCGGTAAAAATCGGCAGGAGCAGCCAGAGAAGCAGGGAGCGCCGTCGATTGTAGTGGAGATAAAGCAGGGCGAGGAGAGCGAGGGCGAGAACCGCGCCCAGTGCGGTGATTGTCCCATCGGCGAGTCGCCAGGGATGGGCGAGGGCGATACCGGTGATAAATGAGACGGTGATTGCCAGAAGCAGATTATCGGTAATAACCGCGGTCAGTGATCGCACAGCAGGTTTTCGATCAAGAGCAGGTGGCGGTCGACGACTCCCTCCCGGCGCTGCACCCAGTGCCGGGCTGCCTCTCCCTGCCGGGTTCGGGTCTCTGAAGAGGAGGCGAGTTCCTTGAGCTGGTTGAACAACTGCTGTTCATTGGTAACCCTCTGCGCCCCTCCGGCAGCGATCAGCTCTTCGGCCACCTCCTGGAAGTCCTCCATGTGCGGACCAAAGAGAACCGGAATTCCCAGGGCGGCTGGCTCAAGAGGGTTGTGGCCGCCACAGTCGACCAGACTGCCCCCGACAAAGGCGATATCAGCAAGGGCGTAAAAGGTGAGCAGTTCACCGATACTGTCGATAATCAACAAATCAGCTCCGCCCGGCCGACAGTTGGTCCGCCGGGCGGCGTGCACGCCGAGATTTTGGGCGAGTTGGGAAATCTCCCCGGTTCGCCCTGGGTCCCTGGGGGCGATCAGCAGGAACATTTCCGGCAGCTCTTTTCTGAGGGTCAGGTAGGCGCGGAGCAGAAGTTCTTCCTCGCCTGGATGGGTTGATCCGGCAAGGAGCAGCAGCCTTGCCGGAGGGAGCAGTTGTTTGAGTTTTTCCTTCTGCGAAAGATCGGCTCGTGAGGCGTACTTCAGGTTCCCCGGGCTATGGACCCGCCGGGGATCGACACCCAGAGCGACCATATCCTTTCGGCCATTTTCGGTTTGCATGCAGAGACAGGAAAAACAGTGCATCATCGGCCGGAAAAGAAAGGCGAAACGGTGGTAGCGAGCAAGCGAAGAGGCGGAAATGCGGCCATTGACCAGAACCATCGGGATACCAGAGAGCCGCAGCTGGTTAAGGGTATTGGGCCAGAAATCGGTCTCGACCAGGATAAACAGATCAGGCCGGAGGGTTGCAATAAATTTGCGGACGACCGGCAGGAGATCGATCGGGCCGTCGATGATCTGGTCGGTAAGGCCGGAGAGGAGCTGATCCGCCACCTGCCGGCCGTTGCCGGTGGTGACCGAGATGATGATCCGGGCCTCCGGATAGGCGCGACGCAGGCCGGCGACCAGGGGTACCGCCGAGGTGACTTCTCCTACCGAGAGGGCGTGCAGCCAGAAGGTCTTCGTTTTCCCGCATCCTGGTGGTATGCTGCGGCGCAGCCCCCAGCCCAGCCGGGCCGGCAGGCGGTTGCGGTACTTCGGCCTGCTGAGGGCGATGACCGCCAAAGGGGCAAACAGGAGCGGCAGTAAGAGGAGTTGCAGGAGATTGTAAAGGACAAACATTGCCACTCCCAAAGGGGGTTAAAGATGTTGCCGGGGTTGAACCTGGTTCCTATCATAGAAAGACAACAGCGGTTTTGGCAAGCAAATCAGCAACTCATCGGCGAAAAACCCGGTAATTTGGCCTAATCAGCAACCAGGATTAAGGATGAACATCATATTGGCAGAGGACGGTGAAATTCTTGGCGGCAGTTTGTGCCTGATTGATCGCCGGGCGGAA
>JAZBOD010000431.1:0-3944 GCA_036350955.1 Desulforhopalus sp.
CCGCCACTCGGGCCACCGGTCTGGGCTGCCTTGAATTGTCGGCCGTCAGGGATGCCTCCGCCGATATCATAGACGATCTCTCGCAGGGTAATGCCCATCGGCACCTCGATCAAACCGGAGGTTTCAACGGTGCCGGCCAGGGCGAAGATCTTCGTACCCTTGCTTTTTTCCGTGCCGATGGAGGAATACCAGGCCGCGCCGTGTTCGATGATCGGTGCGATACTGCCGAAGGTCTCGACATTGTTGATCAGGGTTGGGTAGCCCCAGAGCCCTTTCTGAGCCGGGTAGGGCGGTCGCGGCGTGGGTTGGCCGCGCCGACCCATGATGGAGGCCATCAGGGCCGTTTCCTCGCCGCAGACAAAGGCGCCGGCACCGATTCTGATGTCAATGCGGAAGCTGAAACTGGAATCGATCACCCGACCACCGAGCAGACCGCGCCGTTCGGCTTGGCGAATGGCGGCCTCAAGCCGTTTCGCGGCAATTGGGTATTCTCCGCGCACGTAGATGAACCCTTGCTCAGCACCGATAGCATATCCGGCGATAGCCATCCCCTCGAGCACCCGGTGGGGGTCGGATTCCATCAGGGTACGGTCCATGTAGGCACCCGGGTCGCCTTCGTCGCCATTGGCAATAACGTATTTCTTGTCGCCGGGCGCCTTGCGCACCAAGTCCCATTTCAGTCCCGATGGGTACCCAGCGCCACCGCGGCCGCGAAGCCCACTTTTGACGATTGCCTCACACACCTCTGCTGGGGTCATTTCCCTCAAGGCATGGGCCAGGGAGCCGTATCCGCCTCTGGCCACGTAGCTTTCCAGGCGGTCCGGGTCAATCAGGCCACTGTTCGACAGGACCACTTTTTTCTGCTTGCCGAAAAAGGCCATGTCGGCCGGCAGAATGTTTTGGTCGGCGGGTTGGTCGGTTTTGCCGGCATGGGCCAAAGCGATCGTTCGTGCCAGTTCCGGTGTTACCTGTTCGTAAATGACATCTTCCTGACCATTGACCTGAACGGTGACGAGGGGCCCGCGGCTGCACGGACCCATGCAACCGGTGGAGATGACGGTGACTTCGGCTGCCAATTCCTGCTCTTTGATGACCTCCTTAAAGGTCTCGATGACGGCGGTTGCGCCGGACGACAGACAGGGGGTGCTGGCGCAGCAGAGCAGCCGGCAGCGGAAATCCTGCAGTCTCTCCCGTTCGCGTTCTCCCAAGGCGTTTAATTCTGTACGGTTCATGATGCACGATCCTCCTGGCGCTGGTTCTCGTCGACAACCGCTTTCCCCAGCTCACCGTTATCCGGGGTTGCTTCGAGGATCTCCTTGAGTTTATTCAAGGTTGATTCCGGAGTCTCTTTGCCGAGCACCTCGTTGTCGACCACCAGAACCGGAGCCAGGCCGCAGCTGCCGAGACAGCGGGCAGTGGCCAGGCTCAATTTGCCGTCGCTGGTGGTCTGACCAGGGGAAACCCTGAATTCGTCCTGTATCACCGAGACGATTTCTGCGGCGCGTTTGACATAGCAGGCCGTTCCCATGCAGACCACACAGGTGTGTTCACCCTGTGGCTTGAGGGAAAAAAAGTGGTAAAACGTCGCCACGCCGTAGACCCAGCTTTGCGGCAGTTTCAGCTCGCGGGCGACATAGATCATCAGTTCGTCGGTCAAGAAACCGAACGCCTCCTGAGCGGTGTGCAGCACCTCGATGAGCGCGTCCTGCTGGTAATGAAACCGCTTCAACGTGCGGTCGACCAGCTTGTAACGCGAATCGGTATGCTGCGCATTCGATCTGGCCGCGACGTTTCGTGTTCTGTTGACAGCCATTGCTCCTCCCTTGTTGTTAGAACCTGTTGTTTCCGCTGACTGGTGATCAGATCTGAGTTGCAAAAACCTGTTCTCACAGGCCTGTCTCGCGGACAGTGATATGCGCCGGGAGGGGCAACCACACCGTGCAGATTGTCCCTTCCCCGGGTTGGCTCTGTACCTCGATCTTTCCGCCATGCTCTTTGACAATGCCGTAGCAGACTGGCAAACCGAGGCCGGTACCTTTTGCTTCCGGCTTGGTGGTATAAAACGGTTGGAAAATCAAGTCCATCTCCTCCGGTGTGATCCCGATGCCACTGTCCCTGATACTCACCGCCACCCGGTCGCCTTCGTCTCGGGTGGCAACGGTGATTACCCCGCCGGGCTGCTGGCAGGCATCGGCGGCATTGGTGAGCAGGTTGAGAAAGACCTGCTTGATTTGATCAGGGACAGCAAGGATTTCTGGGAGAGAATCGGCATAATCGTATTTCACGGAGATCCGTTTGGTTATAAACTCACTCCTGTGCAGCAGCAGCATCGCATCGAGGCAAATATGGATATCTACCGGCACCTTCCACCCAGGGCTGGGGCGGTTGAAATCCTGAAGGCTGCGGAGCAATGCTTTGATCCGATCACCTTCACCAATCGCCGCCGCCAGGAGTTCCCGATCCTCCTCCTCAAGAATCGCCCGTTTTTGCAGCCCGTTGAGAATCGAGAGAATTCCCTGCAGGGGGTTGTTGAACTCATGCGCGATCGAGGCTGATAATTTGCCGATCGTCGAAAGCTTTTCAGCATGCAGGTATTTTTGCTGGGTCTGCTGAAGATCCCAGGTGCGTTGCTCGACCCGCCTTTTCAGGTCGATGTTGATCGCTTCCAGGTGCTGCTGAATGTTAACAAGTTCGCTGATATCGCGAAAGACCCCGACCGCCTTTTTGAATCGATTCTCACCGAAGTCAAAGGGATGGAGCGAGACCAATGCCGGAAAGCGCTCCCCTGACTTGCGGATAACAGCCATGTTAATCGACTGCTGCACTTTTCCCTTGCTCAGTTTGGCCACCCAGCGCCGAATTTTTGACAACAGCTCCTTTGGATAGATCAGGACAATCGACTGACCGATCGCCTCTTCCTTCCGGTAGCCAAAGAGTTTTTCCGCTCCGGCATTGAAAATCTTTATGCGGGCATCGCTCTCATCCAAATCGAAGATTATGAGACCTACCCGGTCGACTACGTGGTAGATGGCATAAAGACTTTCTGCCTCTTCTCGGAAACGGGCATTGGCGGCATCCTGGGCCTGATGTCTTTTTTTTTCACTACGCCTCAGTTTTTCCTCGCTAAGTTTCTGCTCGGCAAGGTCCCAGAGGAGGTTAGCCAGAGTAACCACCACCTCAACGTCCTGCTCGCTATAAGGTTCAATTTTGTTACCTACTCCTATCACCGCGACTAAGGTATCCCCGCGGATAACTGGAACAACCAGTTGCCGGATGATCTCAGGGTGACCTGACACCAGGCGATGGGATCCCGCTGAAAGATCCGCCGGCTCATTGTGGAGCACCGGGTGTCTCTTCTGCAAACATTCACGCCACAGACTGGTGTCAATGCTGGGGCAAGGATATTGCCGACCTTCAACCTTATGGATTGTGTCGATGGTGTTGGTGGACCAGGACTGTAACATGTCGGTCCCGCTATCAGAGGCATTCAGATGATAAAAGCCAATACTGCTGTCGGTGAGCGCCTCCGCTTCGTCCACGGTAGCCAGGAGCAGACGTGTCAGGCCTTGGGTTGTGGCCATCTTTTTCAACCGAAGGCGAGCTGCCATTACCGCTTCAACCTTTTTCTGGCTGCTGATATCACTGATTACTAAACGGCCGGCCAGTCCTCCGTTTTCACCAAGGGCAACGGTTGCATCCAGTCTTGCCCAAAATGGTGGCTGTCCCCTTCTCATCAGGCGCAGTTGACATGTCTGGCCGTCACCGGTCTCAAGCAGCTGTGTATGGTGGTGATAGAAAATTTCCTGATCTTCGAAATGGATATACCGGGTAATTGGCTGACCAATCAGTTCAGCCCAGCCCATGTTTAACAACTCGGTGGCGGCTATATTGGCTTCAACGATCTCTCCGAGTTCATTGAAGGTGCAGTAGCCCACCGGAGCAAG
>JAZBOD010000432.1:0-10885 GCA_036350955.1 Desulforhopalus sp.
CCATTTTTGAATGATCCAGGCTCGTCTCGGTCTCTTCGAAAGAGCTGAGTCTGGCAAGAGAGCAGGTGTTGCCGATGATGTATTGCGCGTTGTTCTGAAAAGCTTTAAGATCGCCAAAATGCCATTGCTGATATCCCGCCCTTTTCCTGAAGCAAATGAAAAAAATTCACCTCGTTACCCTGTTGCTCCTGACGTGCCTGGGGCTTTCGGGATGCATGCCACAGATAATCATCCGTCAACCATTACCTGAGGAGTATGCCGACTATGTCGATATCCACGGTATCCCCTTTGCCCGTTTCTGGGGAGATCAGGTCCCGGATTTCTTTTTCGAAAGAATCGGACTTCTAGAGAGCAAGTGGGATTCTTTTCCCTCGGATAATTATGATATTCTTGCCATTTCCGGTGGTGGCGCAAATGGCGCCTTCGGCGCCGGACTCCTGGTCGGCTGGACAGCGGCGGGTGATCGACCTGACTTCAGGGTCATCACCGGAATCAGTACCGGTGCCCTGATCGCACCTTTCGCCTTTCTCGGCCCCGATATGGACGCCGAACTGGAAAGGTTTTACACAACAACTTCGACCAGGGATATCCTGACCAGGCGCAACCTGCTGTTTCTGTTGAGACTCGATTCGGCAGCCGATTCGAGCCCGTTACGCAGCATGCTGCTCGACCTGTTCAGCCCAAAGATGATTGCGGCGATCGCTGCGGAGCATAAAAAGGGCCGTCGGCTCTATATCGGCACTACCCATCTCGATGCCGGCCGGCCAATGATCTGGAATATTGGTGAAATTGCCAGCAGCAACCAACCGGGAGTGGCCACACTGCTGGCTGATATCTTCCTTGCTTCGGTTTCAATACCGGGGGTGTTCCCACCGGTGTACATCCGGGTCGAAGCCAACGGTCGAACCTACGATGAGATGCACGTCGATGGTGGTACGTCATCTCAGGTTTTTTTCTTTCCCCCGGCGCTCAGAGCTGACAAGCTGATTAAGGGCAGGAAATTGCGGATTTTCGTAATCCGCAATGCGCAACTCGTTGCCGGCTGGGTCGCTGTTCCGCCTCGAGTCCCGGCAATCGCGCAACGCTCGGTCAGTGCGTTAATCCGTTCCCAGGGAAATGGTGACGTGAACCAGATCTACCTGCAGAGCCTGCGGGAGGAGATTGACTTCAATCTGGCGTACATCCCACAATCTTTTACCCTGAAACCACAGGAAGAGTTTGATTCAGAATATATGCGGATTCTCTTTGACCTGGGCTTTAAACAGGCCGAAAAAGGTTTCCCCTGGCAGAAAGAACCGATAGGCTTTGATTAAGATGGATTTTTCACTCTTCATTGCTACTCGTGCGTCTTTCGGCAAATAGCCCAGAAGCCTTCTCCGGAGTTTTCGGTTTGAACCACCTGGATATTTTCCTTCTTTATCCATAGTGGCCGGCAACGCTTTTGCCGGCCGTGAAGGGTAATCCAAGGCCAAGTGCACCAGAAGCTTCCTGATGGCCGCAGGCTCATGGATGACGTTGAGGGTATTCGCATCTCCCCGTCGGTTTTCTTGTCCCGGCCATGCCCCGTTGTTTGAGCGATACAGGATGAGCTTTTGGGCAACGAGAGGTATTTATCGGCAGGAAAAAATCCGCAGGTTTGCGCATAATTTTGAAATTGTTATTGATAGGAACTGCTTTCGCGCTTAAATGTAGGCGAAACACTCTGTGAGATACAGGGTGGTCATAAATAACCAAAATGGCGGCGCTAGCCCCATGACCTGCCTGCGTCCCGGGTAATGCGCAAAAGCACCTGGGCCGGCATGGAGAGCATGCTCGATACGGTCGCTGGTTGATCAACGTCGGGGCTGGACTTTCAAGAACCTTGACCCACTGATTTCGACCCTGTTCGAATTCGCCGAAATCCGCATGCTGTAATTTTAACCCGGGATGTCAGTTTCCAGCTGACCCGGGCCTCAACCCAAATTAACTCAGGAGGAGATGGGCATGAACAAGCGAATTTTGAGATTGGCTCTGGCCGCTCTGCTGGTGTTCCTCGCCGGCTGCACCACCACCGGCCCCGGTTCGGGTGACCCCGATTTGGGGCGGCGCAACATTGACGCCAGCGTGGACAGCGCCCTCTCCGAGCTCTTTCGGCAGGTCGAGGGCTCGCAGCAGTTGGTGGAACAGGCCCGGGGTGTGCTGGTGTTTCCCGCCGTGCTCAGGGCAGGTTTCATCGTCGGCGCCTCGCGTGGCCAGGGCGCGCTGCGGGTAGGCGGCGAGACCCAGAGCTACCACGCCACCACCAGCGGCTCCTTCGGCTGGCAGGCCGGCGCCCAGTCGACCGCGGTCTTCCTGCTTTTCATGACCGACCAGGCCCTCGCCCGCTTTCAGGACAGCCGGGGCTGGACGGTGGGTGCCGATGCGTCGGTAACCCTGCTCTCGGTGGGCGCCGCCGCCCAGGTGACCACCGCCACGGCCCAGCAGCCAGTGGTGGGTTTCGTGCTGGTCAACAGCGGGTTGATGGCGGGGATCTCCCTGGACGGAACGCGCATCACCCAGTTGAACCTCTGAAAACCCGCGGAAACGACGGCGCGGCGGCCGGTGGAGCAGACCACCTTCGGCACGCCGTGCCGTTGCCGGGATTGTGCGGTGATCTTCGGCACGCTATCCCCCCCTCTCCCCCCACCAGGCGCTTTCCCCCCGTCAATATTGTTCCGCCCAGGATAATTTCATCAGTGTAATATTCCATTAATCCTCCTTTAATGTTGAGGTTCTATTATCCCATTTATGAGAATGGCTTGGCTTCTCATAAAAGGTTTGAACTGAACCCAACACATTACAAGGAGGTATAACAATGGATACTGATCAGACAAAACAGATAGGAAAGAAGCGCTATGGAGCAAAAAAACTCCTCTTCGCAGGGCTGCCCTTTTTTGCAGCCGGCGTTCTGGTTGCCTCAGGATATCATGGGACACAGCCCTCAATTGCCGGTGATGTAACCGAAGAATCTCCGGTGACGACCTCGGCGCTGACTGCAATGCCGAGTTCCTTTGCCGAACTGGCGGACAAACTGAGTCCGACGGTGGTCAATGTCAAAGTAACCAAAATTGAGCAGACAGCATACCAGGGGCCACATTCCCAGAGAGATCAGTTCGGTGATTTTTTCGGGCGTTTTTTTGAAGGTATACCCCAGGGACCTAAAAATTACCGGGCCCAGGGTGCCGGATCAGGCGTCATCATCAGCAAGGACGGGTATCTCCTGTCAAACAACCATGTGGTTGAGGGGGCAAAGGAGGTGACGGTTACCCTTGCTGACCAGAAAGAATATGAGGCCGAAATCGTCGGCCGTGACCCCAAAACAGATCTGGCTGTGCTGAAAATCAATGCAGACCGGGAATTCCCCACCGCCAATCTGGGAGACTCAGAGGCCCTGAGGGTGGGTGACTGGGTTGTCGCCATCGGCAATCCTTTTGGACTCAATCACACGGTAACCTCAGGTATCGTCAGCGCCAAAGGCCGGGTTATTGGCGCAGGACCGTACGATGATTTCATCCAGACGGATGCTTCGATCAACCCCGGCAACTCGGGCGGCCCCCTGTTTAATATGCATGGAGAGGTTGTCGGCATCAATACCGCGATCATTCCACAGGGTCAGGGAATCGGCTTTGCCATCCCGATCGATACGGCCAAACCACTTATTCCTCAACTGGTGGAACACGGTGAGATTATCCGCGGGTATCTCGGGGTAAATATCCAGACCATTACCCCGGATCTGGCTGAGGCGTTGGAAATTGAAGAGACCGCCGGAGCCCTGGTAGCAGATGTCGTGGCCGACAGTCCGGCTGCAAAAAGTGGTATCGAACGAGGGGATATCATCATAGACTTTGACGGCAACTCGATCAAGGACAGCCGAGACCTCTCCACCAAGGTCGCCGGAACACCGGTGGGTGAAAAAGTTCAGCTGACCGTGCTTCGCGATGGAGATAAAAAAGAGCTGTCCGTCACCGTTGAACAACTCGCTGCAGATGAGACCCTTTTAGGCAGTTCAGACTCTGAAAAAGGCAGGTGGGGACTTCAACTGCATGATTTGAATCCCCAGATTGAAGAGCAGTTTCGCCTCAAGGCTGATCAAGGCGTAGCGGTTGTCGGCATCGAACCAGACAGTCCAGCCGCAGAGGCTGGCATACGCCAGGGTGATGTCATTGTTGAGGTTAACCGAAAACCGGTCGCTTCAGTGGATGATGTGAAACAGGAAATCAACCAGTCAAAGGAGAAAGACCGCCTGCTGCTGCTCGTGCAAAGAGATGGCGGCAAATTCTACGTACCATTGGCTCAGCAGGGATAAATCATTTTGACGGCGGGAGTGGCTGCGCTTTTCCCCTCCCGCCGTTAAGCGGAGATGCAAAGTGGCTAAGAACCCCTCCTCTGCAGGCCTGCCGGTACGAATTGCGGCAAGACTCTGGACCTGGTTCGACAGGCATATCGTTGACCTGCTGCGCCAGATGAGAATCTCCTACCTGCCGCCGCTGATGGTCTATATGGCGGCAGGCATTTCAGGCTTAACCGGCATCGTTGGAACATTCTTCATCAAGGATTACCTTGATCTCCCTGCGGAATTTCTGGCGATGCTCGGTTTTTGGGCAGGCCTCCCCTGGGCACTTAAGATGCCTTTGGGGCATCTCGTCGATCTGATATGGCGTTTCAAATCGGTGCTGGTCTTTGTCGGTGCCACACTGATTGGCACAAGCCTGGCCATCATGCTCGGCCTCATCAGTTCCCCCTCTCTGTTAACGCCCCACATGACTGTGGAGTCCTGGTTTGTTTTGTCAGCACTGCTGGCTCCGGTTGGTTATGTAATCCAGGATGTCGTCGCCGATGCCATGACCGTAGAGGCGGTGCCGGTGGCTGATGAGGACGGTAAGCCATTTGATGAAAAAACCCTGAAAATGATGCATACCACCATGCAGACCCTGGGAAGGGTTGCCATTGTGGGCGGCGGCATCGTGGTATCGCTGATGAACATCCTGCTCTTTAATGATGCCGGCAGGATGAATGAGCATGAGCAGGTTATGGTTTACATAACCATCTATAAAATGGCTATGATCATTCCGCTTATTTCGGTAGCCGGGGTGATCCTGGCTGAAATGTTGAAACACTGCCGATCGAAAAAAATCTCCAGACTGGACTGCAACAAAAAAAATCATCCCGATGGAACAGGGCGATCTCTTCGACGAGTAGAGCCTAACTGGTGGATTCTTGGCGGGAGCTCCATTTTTGTCCTGTTCACCCTGGCGATGGGCCTGATGCAGGTTCCCTACAACCAGGAAATAGTCTTTGCCGGCTCGATAACCATCGTCGTTTTCTTAATGGCAAAACTGATCAACGTGCTGGAACCTTCCGCACGTCGCACCCTGGTCGGAACGGCAGTGGTGATTTTCGTCTTTCGGGCGCTTCCCGGCCCAGGGGCAGGGGCATCCTGGTGGCAGATCGACGAACTCGGTTTCGATCAGCAGTTCATCTCTTTGTTGTCGCTGATCGGCAGCAGTCTTGCCCTGTTCGGCATGTTTATCTTTCGCCGTTTCATGGCCGAGAAATCGATTTTTTTCGTGGTTGGATTTCTGACCCTTTTCGGCGCCTTTCTGAGCCTGCCGGTTATCGGAATGTTCTACGGTTTTCATGAGTGGACAGCGCGACTCACCAATGGAGTTGTCGATGCCCATTTTATTGCGGTGGTTGACACCGCACTGGAATCTCCGCTGGGACAGGTTGCGATGATTCCCATGCTTGCCTGGATCGCTGCCAGTGCTCCTGCTCACCTTAAAGCAACTTTTTTTGCGGTCATGGCATCATTTACCAACCTGGCGCTATCTTTAAGTAATCTTGGCACAAAATATCTCAATCAAATTTTCACCATAAACCGTGAAGTATTAGATCCGCTAACCGGGCAAATACGCACCCCTGCCGACTATTCCGAGTTGGGCATTCTGCTTCTTACCGTGACAACCCTCGGTCTTCTGCTCCCCATGACCGCCATCGTGCTGATCAATCGATCCAGGTTGACCAGCAGAAAGCACGAGCCCATTATACAATTTCCACGCGCAACAAAGGGTTAAACCGAAAGGGCGATGATCCCCTCCCAACGCAGAGGGGATAAGTACCTTCACGAAATTCATTCTTAAACAACCAGAATGAATTTCTAAGGTAGAATGCGGGCTGACGCCCGCAACCCAAGGGCGATGATCCCCTCCCACGGCAGAGGGGATAAGTACCTTCACGAAATTCATTTCTTAAACAACAAGAATGAATTTCTAAGGTACTAAAAACCGGCGATAACGAAATGACACCAACAAGAGGTATATTCCTGCGGCTGCAAGCAGATGCTTTAACGTATGGCCACTCAGCAAACCCACAACGCTGTATATCTCTCTATCGAAAATCTCAGATAATTTGGCGAGCGCATACGCGGCTAGCAATAACCAATAGCTGTTCCATCTGGTGAATACCGAGTCAAAGCAGACGAGGATGACAGGGATGAGGATCATCGGCAGAAACTGGACCAGCACATAGGGCCGCAAATCACCATTGCCAATGGTCTCCGTCCAATACCAAAACAGTACAGACAGAATCCCCAGTGCGACGAGGGGAATCAACAGTATCGAGCCTGCACGTAGAGATACAAATTCTACGATTACAAAGGAAACCAAGGCCATGATGGCAATCGTGATGGGGATCCGGTCCCAGATCAGAGATTCATTGCTTGGCGCCAGGTGGTAATAGCCGGAACCCGCACCGACCAGCACCACCCCGATGAAGAAAACTGTATAACTCAGACGAGTTTCGTTCACAATTTTCATCGTTTTGCTCACAAACAATTCGTACAGCCCCAATAACCCGACCAGCACGAAAGCTAAATTGGAGATCACATCAAAAAAATTAGGTGTGCTCCAGAGCGCTCTATTATCGGCAAAAACATGGTAGTTTTGAGATTGTGGCAGTGGCCCATGGATGACCAGCCCAATAACCGCCGCCAGGGTGATGAGGGCCATCAACCAGAGCCCGACTTTTTCCTTTTTGGCAAGTTTATTGTCCATATGCCAGCAACAGTTGACGAGGAATCGCTTTTTCAGCTCTGTCCATGCCTCAGATGATATGACTGCCGAACGATAATCGACATATTCAGGACGATCCAATACTGTTTCGAGAGACCTGTGGTATATCAGAGAGGTAAGGATGTTTAGTTTTCACAGAAAAACTCTTTAACATGGAATCGCTCAAATATTCATCAATTTTCAAGAGCCTTCCTTTTCTGCACTGTTGTCAAAAACAGAACAGTAACACCTTGGCCTTAAAACGAGAATTGCTGGTGCGGTAGACTGCTGTCCATTTCCTTGAGCCGGCTGGAGATATCCTGCCGACTGACTTTTTTTCTCCTGCCTGTGGTACTCGGAGAACTCTATTTCAATGACCATTTCCGGACGAGAATGGTGTCCCGGTGCACCCCCTAAAGGGCCCGGGAGAGCTGTTTTGGCGGCCGCTGATGGTCACGGTCCAGGTGAAAATTGATCCACGAAGAGGTGTCTTTGAGCTCCCAGAGTCGCGGCGGCACCATGGTTTCAGTCAGTTTTTCCGCCTCGCCGTGACGTTTCATCCTCTGGTAGGCACGGACCCAGACACAGAGTTTGTCCTTATTCACTTCACAGTAACCGTGATTACTGCCGCCGCAGGCGCCGTTTCTGGTATGCTTCGGGCAGCCGGACTCCGGGCAGAGAAAACCGACGTGCTGAATGCCACAGTCTCCGCAGCTCTGACAGGAAAGGAGCAGTTTTTTAAACGGATCCTCCACCAGCAGCTTGAGCAGCCAGCTGGTATTACTGCGGTCAAGAGTGGTAGAGAGCTTTTTATAGATCGGGGCCATGGCCGCCTGCTTATCGAAAAAGAGGTCATGGGCTTTGCGCAGCAGCAGATAATGGCAGCTCTCGCGTAGAGGGACCTTGAGCCGTTCCCGGGCCGGGACCACCGCCGCCATATCCGGAGTTGGCCGAGGGTAGAGATAAAAGCCGCCACTCTCCGGAATCCGGAATTCCTCAATGTGGTCACGCCACTGGCTTTCAAGCTCCGCCATCCGATCAAGAATCGCCGCCACCGTCGCATAACTGTCATGGATACCGCCGAGGTGAATGCCCCGGTAGCCAAGGCCTTTCAAAACTGCGCCAAGTCTGGCCGTGCGTTCAATCGCCGCAGCCATGCCGGTCTCGGGGTTGACCCACTCTTCGGCGACCCGGCGTGCCAGGCCATCCGGAACATGAACGCCCGGCACCCGGCCGGCATGCATTGCGGCGGCAGCGCGCTTGTCGAGCAGGTAGAGGGAGGCGAGCAGCGGCGTGGTATTGCCCCGCTCCTGGGCGTGGCGGAGCAGTTCGGCATACTTATCGACATCGTAGCCCAACTGGGTGATGGCAAAGGAGGCGCCGGCGTCAATTTTCCTGGCCAGTTTCTGGTACTGTACCATGGTCTCCGCTTCGCTGTACTTAAACGGCGAAACAGCACAACCGGTAACAAAGATGCTGGCATGACCGGTTTTGATCAGCCGCCGGTTGAGATCGCTCAACATTGTGGAGAGGACCACCGAATCAAAATCAAAAACCGGAGTCCCCCGGCCGCCAAAGCCTTTGCCGGAATAATCTCCGGTGAGCGCGAGGATGTTTTTCATCCCCATATGGGCCAGCTGCAGTGCCCGGCTCTCCATGCCAACCCGGTTGGTATCGCGACAGGTGAAGTGAACGATGACATCCATCCCGGAGTCGAGAATATCCCGGCCCAGAGCATCGGGACTGAGGGCCGGATTCCCACCGGGATTGTCGGTTATCGAAACCGCGGTGATCCTGCCATCGGCACAGGCGTCAGCGCAGATTCCCTTGATGGTGTCAATCGTCCGGCCACTCGATTCACGGCCGGGAACCAGTTCGAGGGTGATGATGAATTTTTCCGGGGTGGCCAGATCGTCATTAAAGTTGCGCATCATGTCAATGTCTCCCTACTCCGCGTCCCGCCCTGGCGATCGATGAGAGACCCCCAGGCAGGGCGCTGCCAAAACCGCAATTTTTGCCAATTGAGCCTTTTGCACAACGAAGATTATCGTTCAAAATCAAGGCAGGTGAATAATTTTACCGCAGGCATAGTGGATATTCCGAGGATACAACTTTGAGCACTGCGAAGATATCACCCAAAAGGACAGTTTTGAATGGGAACTGCCGTGCACGAGCTGCCTTTCACCCTCGATCACCACAAAGTCGTACTTTGTGCGGCTGATCATATCGGCAAACGTTCTCATTGGGCATAAAAATTTCCGTTTCAAAGGCCGCTTAATGTTTATCACATCTTTCATCATTTCTGATATTGCGGCCCTTTTGCAAAAATCTGCAAGGAATTTGGCATAGTGCATATGGCACAAAGGAGACCGCAGCCGGACCGCCGCAATAAACGGGGGAACCCTTGCCGAGAGAAGGAAACCGGCCTCGAAGGCGGGTCTAAAGAGCCGGCTGAAGGAAAAGCAGGAAAAGCGGCAGGTCAAAAATCGGCATATCCCTGGGCATAGAGGAGGACGGTGAGATCGCCGTGGAGGATACAGTTGGCCACCCGCTCCTTAAGAAACGGTTTAGGGTGATAACCTACCCCCGAGCCAGCGGCGGCGAGCATCGCGTAATCGTTGGCGCCGTCGCCAACCGCCAGGCAGTCGCTGGCCTGCAGGCCACGGTCGGCAAGATGACGCAGAAGAAGGCTGCGCTTTACCGCATAGTCCAGAATCGGTTCAACCACCCGGCCGGTGAGATATCCTCGCTCTATCTCGAGGATATTGCCATGGTGGGCATGAAAACCAAGCCGGGTGGACACCGGCCCGGTGAAGCAGTTGAAACCACCGGAGACCAGGACACAGCTGGCGCCATGGGCACGCATTGTCCGCAGCAGAATTTCCGCGCCGGGCATGGGCCGAATTTCCGCCAGGGTGCTGGCCAGGGCCTTCTCGGGAAGACCTGCGAGCATCGCCACCCGTTCTCGCAGGGCCTGGCAAAAGTCCAGTTCGCCGCGCATCGTCCGTTCGGTGATCGCGGCAACCTGATCTTTAACTCCACAATATTCGGCCAGTTCGTCAAGGGTTTCACCAACTATCATGGTGTTGTCCATGTCGGCGACCAACAGCTTTTTGCGGCGGGGGATGGCGGTTGACTCGATATGAAAATCCACCCTGCCGGGGGCAAGGGCCGCCTCCAGGGCCAGTCGCTGCGCATCAGTCGGTGCTCCGGGCAGTTCGAACTCGGCCGCCTTACGTTCTGCGAGCCAGCGCAGGCCCCCGATCTTCATGCCGAGGCAGCCCCGAAGGAGATCGAGCACTGCCTCGGTCAACGGCAAATCGTCTTCCGCGGCCACCGCGGTCAGGAGAAAACTCATGCCCGCCACCTCCGGCACTTCCCTGCAGTATTTTCGGCGTCCATCGCGGTTCTTGCCCTGCTATGAGGAACTCTGGGAAATGCACCAAGTGCTTTTCCGGGTGAATTTCGTGGTAGGCATCTCTCCCCCTCGGTATTGTCAGGGGGACTGGTACCTCAAGCCATCTCGCTCCCCCGGCAAGCCGAACGGGGGCCGACAACAATCGGCCAATCCTATAGCGATTTTTCCGCCTGCGCAATGGAATTGCTATGGCCTGCCACGGTTTACTCTTTCCGACCATTTTCGCAGCAGCCAGCGCCAGGGGAAAAACATTGACACCTGCCTGCGGTAACGACGGTAGGCCGTGCCGTGGCGGGCGAGAATTTTTTGCTCCTCGAGCCAGGTGCCAATGACCAGATAGAAACTGAGAATCACCACCGCCAGCAGCACTCCGGCCGAATAGGCCGAAAAAACCGACCAG
>JAZBOD010000433.1:0-3142 GCA_036350955.1 Desulforhopalus sp.
CCGCAACCGGCGGCCAGGCCAGGGATGGCCTGTCTGCCGGCCTCTCCAGCCTGACGAGAAGGCCGAAGCGCCGCAGCTGGAGGTAAGGCCAGGCAGTCTGGGCAAGGTGATTTCGTGGGCAGACAAAAGTATATTGACAAAATTAAATGTACATTTACAATTAGACCAAAAGCAGATTGGCGAGGAAACCGGGAGGGGAGGGGATGCTTACCGACAAACAGCAGCATTTTTTTGATTATCTGGCCGGGCAGCTGGCCGCGGAGGGGCGCCTGCCGACCCTGCGTCAGGCGGCGGTTGATCTCGGAGTGAGCCATACCGCGGTGGCGCAGCTCTTCCAGCAACTGGAGAAAAAAGGGCTGGTCGAGCGCCAGGGCCGTTACAGCCGGAGTATCCGGCTCTATCCCGGAGAGGAGCGTCGCCGGGATCGTCCGGAGCGCAGCCGGGAGCTTCCGGTTGTCGGCCGGATAACCGCCGGACTGCCGATGTACGCCCAGCAGGAGTGGGCGGAAACGGTGGTGGTCGACGCAACGATGTTTAAGGGGAGCAACCTTTTTGGTCTGCGGGTTGAGGGGGAATCGATGCGTGATGCCGGGATTCTCGACGGCGATCTGGTGGTCTGTGAACCGCGGCAGTATGCCGAAAATGGTGAAGTGGTTGCGGTGTTGATCCGTGGTGAGGATGCAACCGTCAAACGGTTTTTCCTCTACCCCGACCACATCGAACTGCGGCCGGCCAACCCCCTCTACCCGGTGATGTGCTACCCGTTCAGCGAGGTGCTGGTTCAGGGCAAGGTGGTGGGGGTGATCCGTGGCCGGCAGGGGATCCTTGATGACAGCCGGCCGTAGCCCAGAAGGCCGGGGCAAACCGCCTGCCGGTGCCAGGGTGCCGGCGGAGGCGGTGGCCTGTCCGGTGGCCGTGGGCACCTGCGGCTATTCGTACACCGAGTGGGTGGACAGCGGCTTCTATCCGCCGGGAACCAGAACCACCGAGATGCTCGGGCTGTACGGCCGCTCTTTCCCGGTGGTCGAACTGAATTACACCTGGTACCAGATGGCCCGGGCCGAGGCCCTGGCCAGGATGGTCGCCGGGGCTCCCCAGCGGCTGTTGTTCGCCGCCAAATTGACCCGGACCATGACCCACGAACGCGAGGGGCAGTGGCGGGAGCAGGCTCGCCTCTTCCGCCAGGGGATTGCCCCCCTCGGGCGGCGGCTGGCGGCGGTACTGGTGCAGTTTCCTCCCCAGTTTGACCGTTCGGTAGCCAACCGCCGGTATCTCGCGGCGCTCCTTGACGCCCTCCACGGGCTGCCGCTGGCCGTCGAGTTCCGCCACTGCTCCTGGGCGACTGATCCGGTGATTGCCGAACTTGAGCGGCGACGGGTAACTCTGGTCGCCGTCGACACCCCCCCCTTGGCCGAACTTTTTCCCGGGCTCGATGTGGTCACCAACCCGGCTCTGCTCTATCTCCGCCTGCATGGCCGTAACCGGGAGGGCTGGCGGGCCGGCAATATCCAGAAAAAATTCAATTACGACTACTCGCCGGAGGAACTCCGGACCTGGCGGGACCGGTTTCTCCTCCCCATGGCCGGCCGGGCCGAGCGGGCGATGGTCTTTTTCAATAACCACGTCCGGGGGCAGGCGCCCCGCAATGGCCTGCTTCTTGCGGAACTCCTTGCCGAGAAAGGGGTCCCTGTCGGCGATGATCGGCCTTGAGCAGCGGGAGCGGGCGATTCTCCATTTCAATATCGCCGACTTTGCGGTGGCGGTGGCCCGGGTCTGTGACAGCAGTCTGCGGCATCGGCCGCTGCTGATCGCTCCGTTGCAGGCAGCCCGGGCAGTGGTCCACGATATGAGTGAAGAGGCCTATCGCGATGGGGTGCGCAAGGGGATGCCGCTGCGGCGGGCAACCCGAATCTGCCCGAAAGCCCTGGTTCTTCCCCCGAGCTTTGATCTGTGTCGCCGGGCAATGGCCGCCTTTGCCGCTGAGTTGCGCCCCTATTCCCCGCTGATTGAGGCCGGTGACATCGACGGCCACTTCTACCTCGATGTCACTGGCACCCACCGCCTGCACGGGCCGGCGCCGGATATCGGCTGGCGGGTCCGTCGGCAGGTTCGCCACCGTCTCGGCATCAACCCGATCTGGACCCTGGGCAGTGGCAAACTGGTAGCAAAGGTTGCCTCCCGGCTGGTCAAGCCGCTTGGCGAGTATATCGTCACCCCGGGGGAAGAGGCGGCTTTTCTTGCCCCTCTTCCTCTGCACCTGCTCCCTGGGCTGAGTGACCGAGAGCGGCACATGCTTGCTGATTTTCAGCTGACCAGCATCGGTGCCCTGGCTGAGCTCAGCCTGCGGCAGCTGCAGGGCCTCTTCGGCAGCCGCAGTGTTTTTCTTCATGAGGTTAGCCGCGGCATTGACACCAGCCGGGTGGCCGGGCCGGAGGCGGTGGTCGAGACGATCGACAGCCGGCACCGGTTTTTCGAAGAGAGCAATGACCGCCGGGTGGTGGAGGCGGTGGTGGCCACGCTGGCCGGAGAGGTTGGCCATCAGCTTCGCCGGCGGGGGCAGGTCGCCAGGCGGGTTGCCCTTGAGCTTGAGTATGGCGACGGCGGGAAAGTCTTGCGGCAGGTGAGCTGCCGCCGCGGCGCCGCCGGGGATGTCCATCTTCACACCCTGGCCCTGGCCACCTTGGCCCGGGCCTGGACCAGGCGAACCCGGCTCCGCAGTTGCCGGCTGATCTGCGACCGCCTGCAGCGCCGTTCGCCGCAGCTGGGGCTCTTTGACGGGATGCTCCCCAGCGAGGAGCCGGGGGCCAGGGTCCAGGCGGCGATCGATGATCTGCGCCGCCGGTTCGGTGAAGGGATCATCGGCTTTGGCCGAGGCTATCCGTCTGCCGGAGACGGGTCTTGACCCTGTTGCCGTTGCGGCTCAGATCCTGGTACTCACTGCTCCAGGGCATCCACTCTCCAGGAGAACTTTGCCGGCTGGCGAAAGGTTTCGGTTATGGCGGTCTGGCGATCACCGACCGGGACAACCTCTGCGGACTGTGGTCTTTTCTTCAGGGGTGCCGGGAGGAGGGGCTGCGCCCGGTGGTCGGGGCGGAGGTCAGCGAACCCGGGTCGGCGAGAAGCGTCAGCTGTCTGGTGGGAA
>JAZBOD010000434.1:0-13498 GCA_036350955.1 Desulforhopalus sp.
AATCCGGCCGGGTAGCTGTCGGCAAGTTGCAGGGCCTGGCGGTAGTAGCGTGCCGCCACACGCGGTTGGTCGAGGTGCTCCAGGCTTACCGCGAGATTGAAAGGATAGTCCGGGGCAATGGCGCCACCCTCCCGGGCCTGATACCTGGTAATTGCCTCAAGGGCTTGAAAGTAGGCCTGCTGTGCTTCCGGCCAGCGTTGGCCTGCGGCATAGAGATTGCCGAGCAGAAAGGAGAGGGGGGCAAGGTCTGGGTGAATGGTCAGGAGGCGTTTCAGCTCACTTTCCAGTTGGAGAAGATCGGTTTGGGGGATAATCGATATCAGACCAACCCGGGCCAGCGGGTCGGCTGGGTCCTGTTCAAGAAGGTCGAGGTAGTGCTTCTGGGCAAGGGCGATATTTCCGTCTTGCACCGCCAGGGCGGCAAGGCCAAGGTGTGCGCCACGGTGGTTTGGAGTTTCACTGAGGATCTGTTGGTAGAGGGTTCGGGCCTGCTCAGGCCGGCCCTGCTGAAAAGCTGTGTTGGCCAGGCCAAGGCGCAGATCGCTCTGCGGGGCGAGGGTCTGGCGGGTGATGCGGATTGGTGGCGGGGGTTGCGGCAGGGCGAGCGGTTCCGGTTCATAGCGGGTAGCATCCGCCATCTCGCCGGTGGTGGAAGGTGCCGCAGGAAGGCCGGGCAATAGAGGTTCGGCCTGGTCGCCAGCGGGGAGCACCGCAGCGGGATCTGCGGCAGGGGCCGGCGCCGGCGTGACCACGATTCCTGCTTCTCCGGTTTGTTGAGTTGCTGCTGCAACTGGCGCAGAGAAGGCTGCAGTCTCTGCAGCGGGGGAAGAGGGCTGCTCGGCACTGCCCTCGCTGGCAGCTGTTCCCGTTGCCAGAGCGGTCGTGACCTGACTCGTTTCCGCTTCTGGTAGGGTAACCTGCGGAGCATCCGGTCGTGGCTGGGCGATTGGCGGACTATGCTGCCAGATGTCCCGGGAGGAGAGAAGCAGAAATCCGCCGGCGGCAGCGATGCCAAACAGGGCCAGCAGAGCGATGAGCAGCATCCTTTTAAGGCCACTCTGTCGTTTCTGTCGTTTTTTGGCAAGAAACATCGCCTGGGCAGCCTGGCGGGATGCCTCCAGCGAGCCGCCAAAGGCATCGTTTCGGGGGCTGCCTGCTGCAGGTCGACCTTCGGGCGGGGCAGGGGCGAGTGGTTCTTTTGGGGAAATTTCCCCGGGCTCGGTGGCTATAGGGTGATCGGGAGGGGGATGTTCCTCCCTAGTCTGCACCTTTTCCTGCAAAACTTCCCGGATCAGCGGTTCTTCTTCAATCAGCTCGAGTTCCAGGGCACCTTCTGCGGGCAAACTTTTCTGGATATCAGGGTTGGGCAGGATCTCCTCTTTCAATGGACTGGTTTCGGGTGGGGGCGGAGGAGTTTTTCTGCTGTCTTCTGCAGTCGCCTCCTGGACCTGCTGCGCCCGGCGCAATGCCTCCATCAACAGGCTCATCGAATCCTCGGAGTCGCTATCTGCCGGATCTGTTGCCCGGTGGTGAGAACCGGCGGCGCGGTTGGCAGCAGGTCGCGGAAACGGGCCAGGTCTCCGTTGAGACTTGCCTGACGAATAATCGCCGGCCGAATGAAGATCACCAGTTCGGTCTTGTCGGCGGTATCGTCACGGTAACTGAAAAGGTTGCCGATAAAGGGCAGGCGGGAGAGGCCGGGGATACCGTCGGTGCTTTTATCGAGGGTATCCTGCATCAAGCCGCCGAGCACGCCGATCTGTCCACTGGTGACTTTCAGAATCGACTCGACCTCCCGAACCTGTACTTCCGGGACCTGATTGATCACGTTGTTTTCCGCGAGGGTTGGGTTAGGGTCGAGGACATAGCCGATTATCCGGGAGATGGTCGGTCGGACGTTGAGGGTGACCTGATCGCTTTCGCTGATCTGAGGGGTTACCGCCATCACAAAACCGATCGGCACAGTCTGCACGGTGGTGGTGTAGAGCGGCCGGGTGGTGAGGTTGCCGTCGCTGTCCAGTTCCCCCGGTGTCACTTCGACGGTGAAGTAGACTTTATTATCGACGACTTTCAAAAGCGCCGTCTGGTTGTTGAGAACCATCAATTTCGGGCTGGAGAGGACTTTGAGATCACCGAACTGCTCAAGCATCTTGACCGTTGCGGTCATCGCATCGGGACCGTCGCTGCGGTCGATGGTCAGGGTGCTTACCGGCGGGTAGGAGAGGTTGAGGCCGGTAAGGCTCTGGACAAAACTGTAGGCGCCACTGTCCCGACCAATTGTCGCCCAGTCAACGCCAAACTGATACTGGTTTTTCAAGCGCACTTCGACCACGGTCGCTTCTATCAGCACCTGCTGCAAAGCGCGGCGGTGGAGCAGGTCAAGAAAAATCTGGATCTCTTCGTGCTGGCGGGTCGTTCCCCGTACCGAAATAATCCCGCTTTCGGCGTTGACGATGAGATTATTGGAAGAACTTTGCCCGTCGGCTGCGGCCTCACCGCCGGTTTCGCCGAGAATGGCACGGAGGTTGGTAACCAGTGTCGCCCAGAAGGAATTGTTCGACACCTGGCTGAGCTTGGTGGTGGAGTTGTTTTCGCCACTGCTCGAGCCCCCATCCCCGGCAGAACCGGGGGTGGATATCGCGGTGTCGACATTGACCTCGCCGGTTGATTGCCTGGAGATGTTGACATAATCGATGCGGTAATTGCGGAACACCGGGCTGTCCGGCTCGACGATCAGGCTTGGCGGGGAGAGATCCCAGCGAATGTCCACCTGCCTGGCGATGCGGCTGAGGATCTGCGGCAGGGTCTGGTCGATGGCATTCAGGGTGACGTTGCCGCTGATTCCAGGATGGACATCGAGATTGAGTGCGGCGTCCCGGGCCAGGGCAAAGAGCAGCTCCTGGGCCGGGACATCGTGAACCACCACCGAATAGACCTCAAGAGGCAGCTGTTCGGCAGGCGGGGCAAGCATTGGCGGAGCCTGAACGATATCCGGAATCGTGCCGACCGGAATCGTATCGTCGGGGACCAGGTGTCTGCCGTCAAGTGGTCGCTCTGGGAGATTGGCGCCGCATCCGGCAAGGAGAAAGAGCAGCAGGGCAAGCAACAGAGGGTGGCAGAGTGGCTGGTGGTGGGGCATGCTTTTCTCCGAAAAGGGCTTTGGATCGTTAACTATGCTTAAGGATCGTAGAATCAGGCTAAAATGTCAATAACCTAACGGTACTTTTATGAAACATTTTCCTCTGGTTCCGCGACGATGCTCATCGTCTGGCTCTATGTTTCAGGGTGGAGAGTGAGCAGGAGTTTGTCAATGCTGCGGACAAAGGGCTGGTGGCGGCGCAGCCCTTCGGGCAGTTCGGCTATAGCCTGGCGGGCCGCAGTAATAGAGGCAAATTCGCCGTAGACGATGACCAAGAGGATCTCTTCCCCCTGACGTACGGAACAGATGAAGATCTCCTCCTCAATCTCCGATGCGGTCAGCGGGGCGAGAAATCTCTCAACGGATGCCGGGTGGTTGCTGTCGGCGGTTAACAGCTGCACGGTATAGTGTTGCGGCTGGACCTCGGCCAGCCATCTGGCGGTGGCCTGATGACGCGATTCCACCACTCCTTGCTTTCGGTGAATCTCAACCGGCTGAGCAGCAGTTAGCGGCGGCTCGGCTGCCTCGTTAAGGGCGGCGACGGTTGTCGGTTGCTGCTCGCTTTCACTGGACGGCTGAAACTTCTCTCCACCCTGGAGATCAGCGAGTTTTCCGCTATGGATCTGCAAGTCGCCGGTATGAATCGGTGGCGTCGTGGTATGAGTCGGTGGCGTCGGGTCAGCTTTATCCGCCAAAGGTTTGGCCGGAGGTATTTGAATCTCAGCGACCGCCGCTTTTCCGTTGGACAATACCGCCGGGGTGGCGGCCTGATCGAGCCGGTACCAGACAACCAGGAGAGCGATCAGCAGGGCCAACCCGCTGACAGCCCCACCCAGACGAGGCAGGGCGGCAAGCAGGGGTGAGGCAAATTCACTGTCGCGGATGGCGGCGCGCACATGGCGGGGACGGACTTTGGCTTCAAGCAGGCCCGCCCCAGTCTTGCCACCTGATTCGATATAGGCGGCGAGCAGAGCCTTATCGGCAAGAATGTTGATCCGGCGGACCAGACCGGTGCTGGCCCGGGCAATGAGCCTTTCCGCCTGGGGAGTGAAAATCTCCGACTTCGAGCATCCCGCAGCCTGGAGCCGAAAGCGAAGGTATTCGGCGACCTCCCGTGTTTTGAGCGCCTCAAGGCGAAAACTGTGGGTAATCCGTTCTCTGAGTTGCCGGATTTCCCGTCGGCGCAGGTTCTTGTCGAGTTCCGGCTGGCCAAAGAGGACAATCTGCAGCAGTTTATGGCGGTGGGTTTCGAGATTGCTGAGCAGGCGGATCTCCTCGAGGGTGTCCATCGGCATGCTTTGCGCCTCCTCAACAAACACCACCACGTTGCGCTGGGCACAGTGCTGGTCAAGGAGATAGGTATGGAGCTGCTGCATTACCACCAGACGTTCGGCGGAGATGGTCACCGGAAGTTTGAGTTCAAAGGCGATGGCGTGGAGAATGTCGGCTGGACTGAGCCGCGGATTGGAGAGGTAGACGACTTCAACGGATTTGGGCAGGCGTTCTTCAAGGATGCGGCAGAGCATGGTCTTGCCGCTGCCCACTTCACCGACGACCTTAACAATTCCCTCACCGATGGTGATAGCATAGATCAGGGCCTGGAGGATTTCCCCCCGGCCGCCGGTCGGGCAAAAGAGCGATGGGTCGGGGGTTATCCGGAAAGGGTGGCGCTGTAATCCAAAATAGTCGAGGTACATGACAATCCGCAGCGGGGAAGAGTCCGCTTAAGGGAAAATCGCCTCTCCCATAACCCGGAGGCCGGGGGAGGGTGAAGAGCGACCAAGATCAGGATGCGGTTGTCAGGGACAATAGCCCTTGCAGCAGGATTTTACAACACATTTCCCAGGAAAACCGCAAGCAGGGCCTGGCCGCGGGCTGGGCGGGGAATCCCATCTCCAATCTTTCGGCGGTCAGGTGCCAGGTGGTCTGCTAGCGGTCCTCTCCCCGGCCAGGCAGGCCGGCCAGGAAAGGATAGGGTTTCCAGTAAAGATCGTGGAGTCTGGCCCGCAGAGGTTTGGCAAAATCGGCAATCCGCTCGAACAGGTAATAGAGGGTCGGCACGACGATCAGGGTGAGAAAGGTTGCCACCACCAGGCCAAACACCACCACCACCGCCATCGACCGCCACCACTGGCTGGACTCGCTGACCCAGGAGATTGCCCCGACATGGAAGTCAAAAGAGACCCCGGTGATCATCGGGATCAAACCAAGGATGGTGGTCACCGCGGTGAGCAGCACCGGACGAAGCCGGGTCGCCCCGGCGGAAATCACCGCCTCTCGCAGGTCGTAGCCCCGGTTGCGCAGCCGGTTGGTGTAGTCGATCAGGACAATGGCATTGTTGACCACCACCCCGGCCAGGGAGATCACCCCGACTCCGGTCATGATTATCCCAAAAGGGGAACGGAACAGGGTCAGGCCCAGGAAGGCACCGCCAAGGGAGAGAATGACCGAAGTCATAATGATGAAGGGCTGACTCACTGAGTTGAACATCGCTACCAGAATCAAAAAGATCAGCAGCAGGGCGACGAGAAAGGCCTTGGTGAGAAATTCTTCTGACTCCTGCTGGAATTCGAACTCCCCGGTAAAGGTCATCTTATAGCCGGGGGGCAGCGGAAAGTCAGCGAGGATCTCCGCCGCTTTGGCGCGGGCCACCGGCCCGGGGATCTTGGTTTCGTCGACGTTGGCCTTGACGGTAACCACCCGTTCGTAATTGATCCGGCGGATGTCACCGATCGAGCCGCCGAAGCTGACCTGGGCAACGGTTGACAGCGGCACCATCTGGCCGGAAGGTGTTGGCAGCATCAGTTCATGGAGAACGTCGACGACTCGCCGGTCGGCGTCGGCCAGTTGAACGGTGATATCATAATCGTCACTGCCCTCCCGGTATGAGGAGACCTCCAGGCCGTTATAGGCGCTTTTCAGGGCAAAGCCGATCATGTCGGTGGTCAAGCCGAAGAGTGCCGCCTTCTGCCGGTCGATGCGTACCTGAACGGAGGGGATACCTTCGACGAAATCATCGCGGACATCTTCGACGTGGGGAAACTGATTGAGAACCTCCCGGACCTTGCGGGCCAGGTCACCGAGGACGGTAAAGTTGTCCCCGGCTATTTCGATGTTGATCGGTGCTCCAGTGGGCGGGCCCTCCTCTTCGCTGGCGATGGTAATCGATCCCCCGGGGATACTTTTCAGACGTTGGCGGATTTCCGCGACGGTATCGTGGGAGGAGCCCCAGCGCTCCTGGAGATCGACCAGGCGGACCCCGACATGGTTGGGGGTATTGGCTTCAAAGGCCGAACTGCCACCGCTGGAGACCACCCCTTTGATATAGAGGTTTTTGACATTTGCCAGGTCGCTGGGGCCTGTGGCGGAGGTACCGTCCGGGCGAAGGTGGGTTTTTGGTGCCAGGGCCTGGAGGGAAGAGGGCAGGGCAGAGTCGATCGGCAGGTTGTCCGGCGGGACACTGCCGGAGAGTACCGCTTCGACCCGATGGATAATCCGGTCGATATGGTCGAGATCGGCCCCTTCCGGCACGTCGATATTGACATACATCCCTTTCGGGTCGATTTCCGGGAAAAATTCGATCGGTTTCTCCAGGCCTACCGCGAGCAGCCAGCCCTGGAACATCAGGATGAGGACGCAGAAGGCGCTGATGATCACGGTGAACGGCTTGTCGAGGGCCTGGGTGAGAAAATAGTGGTATCTGGTGAGAAGAAAACCTTTGATCGCCACCGGCCTTTCCACCGTTTCGGCAATCTCGCCCAAATCGATACCGGTCAGGCTCTGCGGGTTTTTGACCCGCATAAACAGTGAAGCAAAAGCCGGATTGATCACCAGGGCGACAAAAAGGCTCGAGGAGAGGGTGACGATCAGGGTGAACGGCAGATAACTCATGAATTCACCCATGATTCCCGGCCAGAAGAGCATTGGCGAAAAGGCGGCGAGGGTGGTCACTGTCGAGCCGATCACCGGGTAGGCGACTTCGGCGGTGGCCTTCATTACCGCTTCGACCCGGCTGGCGCCCTGTTCCATGAAACGGTAACAGTTTTCAACGATGACAATGGCGTTGTCGACCAGCATGCCAAGAGCCAGGGTCAGGCTGAAAAGCACCACCATATTGAGGGTGATGCCCATCACATAGAGGATGGTAAAGGAGATCAGCATTGAGAAGGGTATGGCCATGCTGACCAGGATGGCGTTGCGGATGCCCATTGCAAAAAAGATGACGATCAGCACCAACACCAGGCCGGAGAGGATGTTGTTCTCCAGGTCGGCAATCATCAACCCGATATCTTTAGCCTTGTCGCGGACCTTGATGATTTCGGTGCCGGCTGGCCAGGTCTCACTGTGGCGGTCGATAATGGCGTCAACAGCCTGGCTGATCGAGATGATGTTTTCCCCGGAACGTTTTTTAACCGCCAGATTGACCGCCTCTCGCCCATCAAGGCGGGATATGCTGGTCTCCTCCTTGAAGCCGTCGACCACCCGGGCAACATCTTTGAGGTAGACAGGTTCGCCGTCATGGACGGTGAGGACCAGGCCGTAGATCTCTTCCGGGGTTTTGAATTCACCGGGGACCCGCAGTTGAAACCGGCCGTTGCCAAGGCGGATATTGCCCCCGGAAGTGTTGGTGTTTTCGCTGCGCACCGCACTCTGGAAACTGCCGATGCTCAGACCGTAATAGGCGAGTTTTTCAGGAAACACCTCGACCCGGATCTCCCGCTCAAGACCGCCGGTGACGTCGACCTCGAGGACGCCAGGGATCCCCTCGATATCGTCTTCGAGCTCGTCGGCCAACTCCTTGAGGCAGGGCAGACCGCAGGTGCCGGAGAGGGAGAAGATGACGATCGGCATCTCGGAAAAGTTCACCTCGAAGACCGACGGGTCATCCTCCAGATCGGTTGGCAGTGAGCCTTTCGCCTCGTCGACCTTGTCTTTGACGTCCTGAACCGCCTTGTCTATATCGGTGCCGGTGACAAACTCGACGTTGATTACCGACAGCCCTTCCGAGCTGACCGACTGCACTTTTTTCAGACCATCGAGTCCTTTGAGTTTTTTTTCGATCTCGATGGTGATCCCGGTTTCAATATCGGTGGGGGAGACACCCCGGTAGTCGGTGGAGATAAAGACGTTGGGGATGGTGATATCCGGGTCGCTCTCCCTGGGGAGAACCCGGTAGGAATAGACCCCGAAAATGATCAACAGCAGGGCGAGCACCACCACGGTGGTACTTTTTTTGACGGCGGTATCGGAGATGATCATCGGCTCAGTTCCAGGGGGTCAGAAAAACTGTGGATAACCCGGATCGGCTGCCCCTCCTCGACATCACGGTGTCCTTCGATAAGAACCAGGTCTCCGCTCTGCAGTCCGTCGGTCACCTCAACCAGCCAGCCTTCCATGATCCCCAGTTGGACATCCCGGCGACGGGCCGTACCATTCTCTTCGACAAAGACGTACTGCTCGTCGTTGCGGGAGATAACGCTGTACAGCGGCACCGCCAGGGCATCCTCCCGCCGTTGCTTGATGATATCGGCACGGAGAAACATCCCGGTAAGGATGTCGCCATCCGGATTGTCCAGGACCAGTTCGAGGTTATAGAGCCTGGCCATACTTTGTGGGGCCGGACTGAGGAAGTGGGTCCGTGCGGTGATGACCCGGTCGGCAAGTGCCTGGATGATGACCTCAACCTCCTCCAGCTGACCAACGGCGTTGACGTCAGATTCGGGTATACCGATTACCCCTTTCATCCTTTCGGTCTCAAGGATCTCCGCCACCGGGTCGCCCACGGAGAGCTGCAGGCCGACTTTGCCGTCCATGCGCTGGATGATCCCGTCCATCGGCGACAAAATCACCGTTCGCGAGAGCATCAGCCGGGCATTGTCGTAATCCGCTTTGGCGGTCTGCATCCTGGTGCGGTTGGCATCAAGGGTGGCGGTAGCTATCGCCCCCCGTGCAAAAAGCGCCTCTTCGCGGCGGAACTCATCCTCGGCGAGGCGATAGGCGGCCTCGGCTCGGGCAACGGCTATCCGGTAGTCTTCGTCTTCAATGCGGGCGAGGATGTCGCCGGTCCTTACTCGATCCCCGGCCTCGGCGGCTACCTCGACCAGGGTTCCGCTGATCTTGGCCAGGAGCTGCAGCCGGGTCCACGGCTCGGCGATACCGGGAAGGTTGAGACGTTCGCTGATCGGCCGCGGTTCGACTCTGAGGGCAACGGTGTTGATCGGTGGCCGTTCCGGACGCTGTTCGGCTGCCTTGTCGGCTTCAATCGTCGCTTTTTGGTTGTTGATCATCCCGGCCAGGATGAAAATGAGGACTACCAGGCCAAGAAGGACCAGCCGCGGCAGGTTGTTCCAGATGGTGTAGACGATTCTGGCTCGACGGGTGGCTACGGGGGGAGGAGGTGCACTCATGACTGTTTAGGGGGGTGATCCGGTTGAAGGGAGGATTCTCTGGGCAGAAGACCGGTTAAGGCTTGCTGAAACAGGGTACGCATCCCGTTCTCGACCTCTTCGCCGGCGATCCGGCCGGTATACCAGGCGTGGATAATCAGGATGAACAGGCTGTAGAAGTGGGCACAGATATGGAGAGGCTCGAGCTCGGCCCGGAGCTCTCCGCGTTTTTTCGCCGTTTCAATGATCGGGAAGAGCAACTGGAAATATTTGTTGTCAACTTCAAGGTTGCCTGCCACTTCGGCGTCGTCGGGAAAGACCGCCTCACGCATGAAGAGGCGGCCAAACTCCCGATTTCGGGTAACCTGTCGAAACTCAGTCATGTAGATAACCACCATCTGCTCAAGGATCGGGGTGTCCTGGTTGGAACGGTGAACCAGTTCTGCGTGGATCTGTTCCAGTTCGTATTCGCAAAAGCCTCTGATGATCGCCTTTTTGGTGGTGAAATAGCTGTACACCGTCCCTTTGCCGATCCCTGCTGACCGGGCGATTTCATCGATCGAGGTTTTTTCGTAACCCTTTTGGCTGAACAGCTCAATCGCCGCCTCAAGAATCGCCTGTCGGGTCTGCTGTTTTCTCTTTTCGCGTCTTGACATCCATCCTTCTCCGGTTTAAAAGTTGACCGCAGTCGGGATATGTAACCGCGGGGGCATAAGTGGTCAAGCGAAAAGTTGACCGCAGTCAATTTTTAACCGGAACGAATATCGTGGACGCACAAATTGAAGTCAGTCAGTGGCTGGCCGGGATCGCCGATCTGCTCCCCTTCGGCTATGCCTATGGCGCCGGCATGGTATCAGCGGTGAACCCCTGCGGCTTTGCCATGCTGCCGGTCTATTTGACCCTGTACCTCGGTGCCGAAGACCACGCGTTTCGGGGGAAATCAGTTTTTTGGCGGATTCTCAAGGCCTGCTGGATTGCCCTGGTGGTCACCGCCGGCTTTGCTCTGCTGTTTGGCCTGGTCGGGGCGGTGGTTTCGGCTGGGGGCAGCATGGTGATGGCTTTCATGCCCTGGTTTTCGGTAGTGGTCGGTGTTGCCCTGATGTTCCTCGGGGTCTGGCTGCTGCTCGGGCATACCCTCTCTTTCCATATATTTCAGGAGCTTGCTGGAAAAATCGGCGACCCGCGGCAGATGTCGGTCTCTGGCTTTTTTCTCGTCGGCCTGGCCTTTGGCGCGACCTCGCTCAGCTGTACGCTGCCGATTTTTCTGATGGTGGTGGGCAGTTCGGTGGCGGCCGGGGATTTTCAAAGCGGTCTCTGGCAGTTTTTCAGCTATATCTTAGGGATGGGTAGTGTTATGCTGGTACTCACCCTCGGTATTGCCCTGGTCAAGGAGGGAGTTGTGGTTGGTGCCCTGCGCAGTCTGCTCCCTTATGTCCAGAAAATATCCGCTCTGCTGCTGCTGATTGCCGGAGCCTATATCGTCTATTCCTGGCTGGCCAGCGGCCTGCTTCTCGGCTGAGCTTGCACCAACTGCGGGCTTTGTGCTGCCCGACTGTTCCCCGACAACAATCCTCCCCGGACAGGTGATGATTCCAAACAGTGGATTCTGGGCGGCGGCCGTCGCCTTTTCGATATGGGGAGTCCTGCCGGTTTATTGGAAATGGCTGGGTGCGGTTCCGGCCTATGAAATCCTCTGCCACCGGATGAGCTGGTCGCTGCTGCTGACCGCCGGGATGATCTCCCTGCTCGGTCGGGTGACGCTGTTTCGCGCGGTTCTCAGGGACCGGAAAAACCTGGTGACTTTTAGCTGCAGTTCGCTGCTGCTGGCGGTGAACTGGCTGATCTATATCTGGGCGGTCAATGCCGGTTTTATCGTTGAGGCGAGTCTTGGTTACTTCATCAACCCGTTGATTAACGTACTGTTCGGAATGATTTTTTTTCGGGAAAAAATGCGCTCGGTCCAATGGTTCGCGCTGTTTCTCGCCTTTCTCGGGGTACTCTACCTCACCGTCTATTACGGCCGTTTCCCATGGATTGCCCTGATCCTCGGTTTCAGCTTTGCGACCTATGGTCTGCTCCACAAAAAAAGTGCCCTGGGCGCCCTTGACGCCCTCTGCCTGGAGACCGCAGTACTTTTTATCCCGGCGGCAGGTTTTTTGGTCCTCCTCGAGTTGAGCCATGGCGGCTCTTTTGGCCACATCGGGTTGTCCGGATCGCTGCTCCTGGCGGGGACCGGGGTGATTACCACCATCCCCCTGCTGCTCTTTGGCTATGCCGCCGGCAATATTCCCTTGTCGACGCTTGGCCTGCTCCAGTATCTGGCACCATCAATCAACCTGCTGATTGGGGTTTTTGTCTATGGCGAGGAGTTTCCGCTAGAGCGGATGATTGGTTTTGCCCTGATCTGGACCGCTTTGGCCCTCTATCTTGGCGAAAATATGACCAACCGCTATCGAAAAAAAAAGCAGGTACTTGCGGCATAAAATCGTTGCCGATAAACAGTTGTCAATGGAGCGGCGGATTGTCTCTGCGCTGAAGGCTGGTCGGACGGTTATTCTTGCTCAGGTGTCGGCGGGGTCTCTTCCGGCTCTGGTACGTGCCGCTGGAGATCTTCGTTGATAAAACGCAGAATATAGCGCCGTCCATTGATGGTCGAACTGATCACCCAGGCGGTTAACAGCAAGGCCAGGCTGAGGGTTATCGGCAGTGCCTGTGGCAGGATAATGGTCACCAGGAACAGGATGGCCGAGCCGATCCCGATAAACTTGATACCGCGCGTTTTCGCCTGGGTGTAAATTTCCCATGCCGCCTCTGCGGTTTCGGTGCCACTGCGGCGGCGTGCATCGCGCATTGCTTCATAGCCGGCCTGATGGCGTCGGGCCATCCGGCCGAAGGGGTCATTGAGTTTCATTGTCGACCTTTCTGGCAGGGATCGGGATACGCTGCATTATCGCGGTGGTCGGTATCGTGTACACCGACAATTCACGGTGGCTGGATTGTGATTAGGGTCTGTTCTACCAGAACAGGGGGCTACTTTCCAGTCCCTTTTGCCGATTCTGCGCGGCCGGGAACTGCCGAGCAGGGCATCAGGAGATACATCATGCTCGTGCTTGACGAGACACTGCTGATTGGCCGGGGCAAGGTACGCTGCTGCTATCGGCACCCTAAGGATGCTTCCCTGGTGGTCAAGGTGCCTGCCGGGATAAAAAAGGAGCAGCTCCAGGCGAATCGCAAGGAGCTGCAGGGCTACCAGTTTTTACTGGCCAGACATGGCCGGCTGGACTGTATCAGCCATTGTCATGGTCTGGTCGACACCAATCTGGGGCAGGGGCTACTCTGTGATTGCATTCGTGATGCCGACGGGGCGATATCGGCGACGATCTGGGATATCGTCAACTCTTCGCAACCGGTCGATGTTGAGTATATTCTCCATGTCACCAGGATGCTCTGCGATCAACTGGTCCATCAGGATGTCTGGCTCTTTGATCTCAATCTACAAAATATCGCCCTGGTTCGTGAACTGGACAACAGCTACCGTCCGATCGTTTTAGATTTGAAGGGCCGCTATGACAACAAGGAGTTCATCCCTTTGTCAAGTTATATCGGGTTCTTGGCTAGGAAAAAAAGGGCCCGCCGACTTCGCCAGTTGCTTGAGCGTATCTCACGTTATCGTGGCCGCGGTGGGGGAAGGGGTTAATCCGCGGCGGCAAGCGCGGCGGCGAGCTGCAGTGCCTGGCGGGTGCCGGCGACGTCGTGAACCCGAACGATCTTCACTGCCCCTTTGGCGGAGCAGAGCGCAGCGACAACTGCCGTCGCCAGGTCACGCTCGCCGGCGGTGGTCTGGCCGGTGATCTCGCCGAGGAAGCGCTTCCGGCTGTGGCCGAGCAGCAGGGGCAGACCGAGTCGAGAGAAGGCGTCGAGGTGCTTGAGCAGGCTGAGGTTGTGCTGTAGACTTTTGCCGAAACCGATTCCG
>JAZBOD010000435.1:0-6684 GCA_036350955.1 Desulforhopalus sp.
CAGCCGTGGATCAGGGTAACCAGGCCGCGTCGGTTTTCCGCCCTGGCACTGTATGCGCCAAGCAGACGGATGCCGTCACCGCAGTTGAGGATCAGTTTGCGACTGTGGCGGAGCAGGGGGCTCGCCCGACGACTGGCCAGCAGTCGCCGGGGCCAGAGGCTGGCAAGGGTGGTCTGCAGGTCGCGGTTTTGCAGGAGCAGGGGTGGGGTAAAGGGGCTGGGCATGGTGCCGGGCAAATCCTCGAAGTTTTCGGTAGAGATTTCTCTTACCACAGTCATCTGGCTGGTGCACTGTCTAACCCGGTTAACCGGGAAAATCACCTGATAGTAGTGGCAACCCCTGTTGCCGGCTGCCGACGTTCAGGGGAGATTCAAATCGGTTATCAGGAGGGATGATTTTCCTGCTTCGTTGTGACTTCCAGTCATCGGGGGGAATGCCTACCTTTACCGGAGGCCATTGTCGCTGCCACTGTGGCCGGCGGCTGACTGTACCGGTTGGCAGGGAAAAATCCTTTGCTGGGGACTGAGGTGCGCATGGATAAACATATTCTGGTCGGTTGGCTGGTCGATGGCAGTGGTGGGCCGATACGGGAGAAGATTGTGCTGCGGATAGGTGGTGGCCGGTTTACCGCTGTCGCTTCACCTGCGGATTTTTCTCCTTCAGAGCTAGCGCAGGTGATCGACCTCTCTCACTGTACCGTGCTCCCGCCCCTGGTCGACTGTCATCTTCACCTCAGCATGTCCGGGACCACCGATCCCCAGGCCCGGGAAGCGGGGAGGTCGGCCGGCTACGATGAGCTGCGGCCGGTGATGCTCCGTCATCTTGAGGATCTCTTTACCCACGGAGTGCTGGCGGTCCGAGATGGCGGCGACCGTGGCGGTTTTGCCCTGCGTCTGCGAGATGACGGAGGTATGCATCCGGCGGTGATTGTCCGGCAGGCCGGTCGGGCCTGGCACCGACAGGGACGCTACGGAGCATTGATCGGGAGGCATCCGGGTGAGCAACAAAGTCTGGCTGAGGCCTGTGCCGGTGAAGAGGCGGCGATTGATCAGATCAAACTGGTCAATTCTGGCTTGAACAGCCTGGAGAGGTTTGCTGCTGAAACCGAACCGCAGTTTACCGCGGCTGAAATTGCCGAGGGGGTCCGCATTGCCGTGAGCCAGGGACGGCGGGTGATGGCCCACGCCAATGGGGTCTTGCCGGTTCGGTGGGCGATTGAGGGCGGTGTCCACTCCATTGAGCACGGCTATTTCATGGGAACGGAAAACCTTGAACTCCTCGCCGAAAAGGGGGTCGTCTGGGTACCGACCCTGTTGACGATGAAGGCTTTTGCGACGAACCCGGCCAGTGGCACAAAGGGGCTGGACCGCCAGGTGGCGGAAAAAAATCTTGCTCACCAGTTGGCGCAACTGGCCACCGCCAGGCGTCTTGGAGTGACCGTGGCCCTGGGCAGTGATGCCGGCAGCCCCGGCGTGCTGCATGGCGAGTCGCTGGTCGAGGAGATCAAACTGGTGATGAAGGCCGGCTACACCCTGGCCGAAGCCGTCCGTTGTGTGACGGTCAACGGCGCGCAACTCCTCGGTCTGGAGGAGGGTTTCGGTCCGCTTGTTACGGGAGCCAGGGCAAACTTTCTCGTGGCCCGTGGTGGACCAGCACAGTTGCCGCGAAAACTTGGATTTCTTGAGGCAATCTACCTCGATGGAGAACCAACCGCTCTCTACCGCCGTAATCCGGTCAAACACGTGCCCCCTGGCGGCAGTACTGCCGACGGCTGATGGCCCCGTTGGCCAGGTGGTTGCTAACGTGGCCTAATGGGGAAAAAATTGAGTTTGGTAAACGGTTACTGCAAGACCGAAAAAAGAGTAGAGTTTGGCAATGATCCACAAATACCCCAAAGATCTGGTTATCAAACTCCTCAGCCTCTGGCGGGAGGGGCCAGGCGGTGAAGGCGCAGGGCGATTTCGGCAACTGCCCGATTTTGCCGTTCTCGAAGAGTTGATCTCTACCTGCTACCAGGTCAGCCAGATGCAGGAGGAGGCCCGGGGCCTGCGTTTCCGGGTAATGCTCTGCGAACTGGAGGATATCGACGACAACGGCCAGGGTGAGGCCCGGGGGTTGTTCGCCATTGCCCTGAATCAATCACGCCCTTTCAACGAATATGAACTGCTGCGCCTTGGACCAGCCATTGACTATAACAATTCGCTGATCGGGGTACGTTACCATCAGACCGAAGGCCTGCAGATTTGGGGATTGATTCACTCCGGCTCCCGCTGGATGCAGCTTATTCACGGGGGCAGCAAGCGGGCCACCCCTCTGCCGCCGGCACTCGGAGTCTACATTGTCGGTTCCGGGCGGCTGATAGTCTGCCGAGGCCTGGATATCCTTGCCCAATTGAGTGGCGGGCAGATTATTTCGCCCTCGGTCAGTGTTTTCCAGTCCCACTGGGTGGCGGAGCGTTTTGCCCGAATCCAGAGCGATCTTGCCACGCTACATCTGCAGAACCCCGCCCGGCTCGAAAAGCAGTGGTGCCGAATCGACCCCTCCTTTGTCCCCTCCCTCTATCTGGAATTTTTCAAACATGTAATCAGTACGGTACGGCGATCCGGCCATGGCGGGACGATCATCTCTTTTCCGGCGGGGATGGGGAGAATGGCCACCCACGAGAACCCCTATATCGATCTGAAATATCGCTTTGCCGACGGTGGTGCCCGGAACCAGCTGCGGCGGACCATTTTGCAGATTATGGCATTGCTGGCCGAGAGCTGCGGCCGCCGTTACGGGCTGGATTATTCTGCCAGCTGGCGGGACTATGTCGCCCTGCAGGGAGGTGAGTTGGCCCAGCTTGACGAGAGGGTCTTTAAGTATGCCCGGTTTATCGCCAGACTGACCGGGGTCGATGGGGCGGTGGTTACTACTGAAGGGCTTGAGCTGGTCGGTTTCGGGGGGATCATTCAGGGGACGATGGAGATGGGGACTGCAGTTGCCCGGGCCCTTGATCTTGAAGGGCTGCAGCGGGAAATTGAACGGGTGGAGAGTGTCGGCACCAGGCACCGTTCACTCTACTACCTGTGCAATAAGCTCCCTCAGGTGCTGGGGATCGTCGTCTCCCAGGATGCCAAGACCCGATTGGTCAACTGGCAGGGTGGGGTGGTCACCTGCTGGGACGTCATTCCCATCGATTTTGTCTAGGCCACCCCTGCCTGGACTTCAGGCAGCCCGGATCACCTCTCTTGCCCCCGTGTCTGGCGCAGGTCATATCTTTTTAAATAGATTTCCGAGAGGGTGAGAAAAGCGGTAATGATCAACGGACCGTAGATTATTCCGAGAATGCCATACACACTCAATCCGCCTAGGATTGCCAGAAATACCAGAAGGGTATGCATCTTCACCTGTGTTCCGACCAGCTTTGGTTTGACCAGGTATTCAACCCCCATCGAGAGGATCAGGTAAAAAATGAGGAGGAAAATGCCGGCGCCGATCTGCTCGTTGAACAGGAGATAACCGGAAGCTGGTAGCATTACCAGGCCGATGCCGAATATCGGCAAAAAAGCGAGAATCGCCATAACCGCGCCCCAGAGCAGCGGTGAGTTGAGCCCGAGAACCGAGAAGGCCGCGCCACCAAGGATTCCCTGGATCAGTCCGCAGATACCGTTGCCTTTGAGGATCGCCGCGGCGATTGCCTGAAATTTGTCAATCAGCAGGTTGTTCTCCTCCCTGGGTAATGGAGAGAGGCGGATCAGGTGGTCGATTAATTTGGGTTGGTCAATCAGTAAAAAGAAGATGATCAGGATCATCATCGCAAAGAACAGAAAAAACTGGAGGATGTTGGCTGCCCAGGCACTGGCCTGGTTATAGAGGAACAGGCCGCCTTGCCTGGCGAGATAAGAAAAGGTCTCGGTGAGTTGCTCCGGGTTGAAAACAAAACCGATCTCGGCAAACTGATTCTGCAACTGGAGAATGTACGGGTTGTTCTGGATAAACTGCTGCAGTTTCAAACCTACCTGGCTATCCCTGCCCCAGGAATACAATTTGAGAGCTTCATCGGTGAGGGCGAAGACAAAGAGGACCAGGGGGAGAAAAACCAGAGTAATGATCAGCAGGCAGGTAAGGGCCGAAGCCAGCGAGGGCGGAATTTTGACGCCGATTAGCAGGTAGACCGGCCGAAACAGGTTGGTCAGCAGAAAAGAGAGCACCAGGATCGGCCAGAATGGCCAGAGAATCCACCCGACAAAAAAGAGCGATACCAGAAATATCAGAAGAAAAAATCTTGCGGTAGCCGGATTGGGTGGCCCATCGAGGGGTGACGAGGGGGGCGACAGAAGGGGCATACTCTGACCTTGGTTGGGCGAATTCTCCCCCGCAGCGGTGAGAAATTGAGTTGCAATTCACCGGCCCGCTGAGGTAGTCTGCCGTCTCTGGCAGGCACGGTAACCAGGAATCTCTCTTCCCCGGCCAAACCCGGCTCACTGCCTGAGCGCAATATATATCTCTCATGGAATTTAGCAAAGAAAAATCAGCCGCGTTGAGGAGAAGGTGGCATGTGGGAAGATCTCGAAGTTACATTGAAAAAGGTTCCTCTCGAGGCGCGCAAGTCAAAGCCGGAAGCGGGCAGGCTGGGCTTTGGTGTGCACTTTACCGACCATATGTTCCTGATGAGGTGGAACCGGGAGAACGGTTGGCACGATCTGCAGATCTGCCCGTACCACAATTTTTCCCTCGACCCGGCGGCAATGGTCTTTCATTACGGACAGGCGATTTTCGAGGGCCTTAAGGCATACCGGGGCAGGGATGATCAGCTCTTTCTTTTCCGTCCCCAGGAGAATTTTGAGCGGATGAACCGTTCGGCACTGCGGATGTGCATGCCTCGGATCCCAGCCGACAAAATGGTGAAGATTCTCAAGGCGCTCATCTATCTGGAAAAGGAGTGGGTCCCGGCTGCGGAAGGGGCGAGCCTCTACATCCGTCCGACGATGATCGCCATCGATCCGGCCCTGGGAGTTTGCCCTGGCAGCTCTTATCTGTTCTATATTATTCTCACTCCGGTCGGTGCCTACTATGCCGAGGGTTGCAACCCTACCAAAATTTATGTCAGCGACGAGTATGCGCGGGCGGTCAAAGGGGGGGTCGGTGCGGTGAAAACTGCCGGAAACTATGCCGCATCGCTGTTCATGTCGGAGATTGCGAAAAAAGAAGGCTATACTCAGGTTCTCTGGCTCGATGCCTGCGAACACCGCTATGTGGAAGAGGTCGGGACCAGCAATATCTTTTTCCGGATCGATGACCGGTTGATTACTCCGCCGCTGGAGGGGTCGATCCTTGGCGGAATTACCCGGGATTCGGTGATAAAACTGGCCCGGCAATGGGGGATAGAGGTCGTCGAAGAACGGATCACTATCGACGAGGTCCTGGATGCCAACGCCGGTGGCAGGCTGCAGGAGGTGTTCGGCAGCGGTACCGCTGCGGTGATCTCGCCGGTGGGTGAATTGATGTACCGTGGTAATCGCCATCTGATCAATCAGGGGCAAACCGGAGAGCTTGCGGCGCGGCTTTTCACAGAACTGCAGGCCATCCAGAATGGCGCCCAGGACGATCCGTTCAAATGGGTTGTGCGTGTTGCCTGATACAAACATTACCGCCAAGGCGGGCTGACGCCCGCAACCTAAGGGTGATGATCCCCTCCGACAGCAGAGGGGATAAGTACCTTGACGAAATTCCTTTCTTAAACAGCAAGAAATGAATTTCTAAGGTACTAAAATATTATGTTTTTGTCTGCTCATCCCGGGACCCTTGTTCCCGGGATTTTTTTTGTTCTTCGACCCTTGATTTTTGTGATCCAGCCCCTATATTCTGGCGCAGTCCGGTATACCCGCCCGAGAATCGGGCGAAATATAAGGATGGGGCTTCGTGTTCCGTGTAGAGCAAGGGGTCCTTGTTCTGTGAAACATCATATTGGTAATTTCAGGAGGGAGTAATGAAGATTAGGCCGTTGAATGATCGTCTTTTGGTGAAAAGACTTGCTGAAGAGGAAAAAACTGCTGGTGGCATTATCATCCCCGACAGCGCCAAGGAAAAACCGGCAGAGGGCGAGGTCGTTGCGGTTGGGCCGGGTAAGGCCAACGACAAAGGCGAAAGGACTGCCCTGCAGGTTGCGGTTGGCGATCGGGTACTGTTCTCCAAATACGGTGGTACCGATGTGAAGCTCGATGGTGAGGACTACCTCATCATGCGGGAGGATGACATTCTTGGGGTAATAGTCTGATAGTGTAGACGGAATTGATGACGATCTGAATCTGAACCGAGAGTTTATCACCTCGTTATATTAAAGGGAGAAGAGAATAATGGCTGGAAAAGAGATCAAGTATGGAGTCAAGGCCCGTGAGTCCATTCTCAGTGGGGTTAATACCCTGGCCAATGCGGTGAAAGTCACCCTTGGCCCCAAGGGCCGTAATGTGCTTATCGAGAAGTCCTTTGGTGCACCGACCATTACCAAGGACGGTGTGACCGTCGCCAAAGAGATTGAACTCAAAGATAAATTTGAGAATATGGGCGCTCAGATGGTCAAGGAGGTTGCTTCAAAGACCTCTGATGTCGCCGGTGACGGTACGACGACCGCTACGGTGCTCGCCCAGGCGATCTACACCGAGGGCGCTAGGCTAGTCACCGCTGGGGCCAATCCGATGCATA
>JAZBOD010000436.1:0-9914 GCA_036350955.1 Desulforhopalus sp.
AGCGGGTTTCGATGACCCAGCCCTGCGCCTGCTGGTCGACGACCGCCATCTGCATCACGCTGCGCCCTTCCGGGCCGGTCATTCCGGTGATGACATATTGGCCGACAGAGAGAGGGGCAGGTCTCGAAAATTGGCCATTGCCGGGATAGGTTTTGGTAGATGCCGCGGCAAAATAACTGTCTATCTCACTGACCAGAGCCGGGTTTGGTGGCGGCGGCCGCATGGCCCCGCATGATGTCAGGTTGATCAGGCATGCCAGACTCAGGATCAGCAAAAGGAAGCGGTTCATTTTCTCTCCTCGCAAAGGTGACAGATTATTTGTCATTTCGGGACGTTGCCCGAATGGCGCCAAGGTTGTCTCCAGTGAGCAAACTGCCTGGATACCGGCAAGGTAACGTCTTCTCGCTGGTTGGGCAAGTTGATTTGGAAATATCTCAACCAAGGAAGGAACTTGCTCAAGGTTCTCGCCAATATGGTGATCTTTTTGTATAACACTTTCAACCAAGGGGATATGCAGATCAGGTGAATGGCGCGTTGCGCCTGGCACAGGCGAGCTGTGGCTGGGGCAATCCGGCTGGCGTACTGGTTGGAGAATGAGATGATGACACTTGATGAAAAGTTTAGAGCGCTTGAGACAGAACATGCTCCAGGTCAGGAGGTTCGGCAAGAGAGAGGCGATCTCAATGCCCTTATGCGCGGCGATAGATATGAGGGGATTCCGGTTGACTTCTCCCACGGGGACGTCGATGCATTTCCGCCAACACCTGGATCGTTCGCAGCTTGGCAGGCTGGCTTTGAGAGGGGTGGGCAGCAGGCGTACACTGAGTATCGCGGTTCGGCTCAGATCCGCGAGGGTCTTGCGGATCGCCTTGGCAGGTTTACAGGGCGACCAATTGCCGCAGAGAGCGAGCTGATCATAACACCCGGCACTCAAGGCGCGCTGTTTTTGGCCCTGGGTGCGACGGTCACTTCAGGGACGAAAGTTGCTGTGGTGGAACCCGACTATTTTGCCAACCGGAAACTTGTGAGGTTTTTCGGTGGCGAAATTGTCCCCATCCCTCTGTATTACCTGGGAGCACCGTCTGAAAATGGCCCAGATCTCAATCGGCTTGAAGCCGCATTTAAAAGCGGTACCCAGGTCTTGGTCTTTTCGACACCGAACAATCCCACAGGCCTGGTCTATGCACCCCAGGCAATATCGACAATTTCAGCACTCGCTGCAGCACACCATGTAACAGTAATAGTCGATCAACTCTATTCTCGGCTGCTCTACAGCGGTGAGGTGTATACGCATCTTCGCGCCGGAGATACCCCGCCGGAAAAGCTTATCACCATCATGGGCCCATCAAAGACTGAGTCTCTCAGTGGGTTCCGTCTTGGCACGGCATTTGGGACATCCGGATTGATTGATCGAATGGAAAGTCTTCAGGCGATTGTTTCTCTGCGGGCGGCAGGATACAATCAGGCGGCGCTTGATACGTGGTTTCGCGAACCTGCAGGCTGGATGGAAAAACGTATCGGTGAACATGAAGCGATACGGGATGAACTCCTGAGCCTTTTCCGGGCCGCTGATTTGACGACCGCAACTCCGCAAGCCGGAAGCTATCTTTTCCCGCAGTTGCCGCCGCTTGATGTTGAACCTCATACTTTTGTCAGACTGCTTCGCCAGCAGGCAAAGGTGACGGTAACGCCTGGAGGAGAATTTGCCCCGGGCTCGCATGCCAGCATCCGGCTGAACTTTTCCCAAGACCACTCTGCGGCAGTCGCGGCAGTAGAGCGGCTCATAAAAATGGTGGAGCTCTACCGTAAATGAACAAGGATATTGAGCAACCGGTCCCCCAGGGCAGGTATTTGCCCGCGGTCCGCCACGCGGACCTGATCTATACTTCGGGTATGACGCCCCGAAAAGCCGGGATTCTGCTCTATTCTGGCAAGGTCCGAGCCGCTGATCCTTTGGAAGCCCACCGGGATGCAGTCTGTCTGGCTACCTTGAATGCTTTGGTTGCCGCACAGGCTTGTTTGCAAGAAGGCGAGAAAATATCGGTAATCCTACAACTCAACATCTTTATCAATGCCGAGCCGGAGTTTACGGCACACGCGAAACTTGCCGATTATGCATCCGAGACTTTGCTTGAACACCTCGGACCTGGAAGCCTCGGCAGTCGCGCTGCAGTAGGTGTTGCCTCACTCCCAGGCAATGCACCTGTGGAAGTAACCTTGCTGGGGAAAGTTGTTGCCAGGTAGCTGAGCTTGAGCTGTCCGGCTCTTCGTTTATTGGCCCAACTCCTCAATTCTCCAACGATACGTGATGCATCACATGGCATCGCTTCTTGGTTTTTGAGAAATGACCAGGGCTGCCCTTTGGCACCTTTCTGGTAATGATCCTTGGCTCTAAGAAGAGCGGTGGTTATCCTGTCGACGACAAGAGATGAGCAACCAGAGGTTGACCACGAACTTACGAGTATGGGGAGAAAATTATCCAGCTCTGCTGTCGATATGCCAAAAGTTTTGAAGAGCAGTTCTCTTTGCTGCTTTGCCGTGAGCTGCGTCCGGAGAGCTTTGCCCCGGATCAGCCGCCTGATCTCTGCGAGGAGCTGAGTTGCAGGTCGGTTTAGTTCAGTGCGGCCTATATCGATCAACAGATGAACGGGGTAGACGGGTGATGGGGGCGGGATTGCCGATGGCTTTGTCTGCCGGATAAAAAACCTACGACAGAAAGAGAGAAAATAGGAGCTCGCAGGATTGCCCCTGCAAGCTGTAAGGAGATCCTGTAGATGCTGAGGCAAGAGCTCTGGATACCTTGACAATGTCACAGTGTGGTGTAGCTGTAATGGCTGTGCCAATACAGTTGGTTACCAGCAGGCACCCCGAACGACAAACAGCAAATCAGGCAACCTATGGAATGTCGATTGCCCTGCGGGCTGAATAAAATCAACACAGTGGTGGTCATTATTGCGACAGCCCTGGTACTTGCTGGCTGCAGTTCCACCAAACTTGCTTACCGATACGCCGACCGGGGTATTGTCTGGTGGGTCGATGACTACATCTCGATGACCGATGAGCAAAAAACTCAGCTTGAGCAGGACATCCTCGCCCTGCGCGATTGGCACTGCAGCACTGAGCTGCCCCGCTATTCGGAATGGCTGGCTAAACTGAAGCAGGACGTTCGGTCCGGCAATTTTGAAAAGCCCAGGGTCTCCTCCCATCTAGACCAGCTGTTCTCCTTTTTCCCGCCACTGGCGGATCGGGCAAAACCGGCGATAATACGTTTGCTGTCAAGCCTTTCCGACGAGCAGGTTCGCGAGTTGGTAGACAACATGGCCGAGAGCCAGGCCGAAATGGAGGAGAAGTATCTGGCGGGAGATCCCGAGCAGGCCCGGCAGGCCCGGGCCAAGCGAACGATGAAGAGGGTTGAACGTTGGTTGGGCCCCCTGAATGACATCCAGACCGGTATTCTGGAACAGTGGTCGGACAACCGCCGCCGCCAGACCGAAATCTGGCTGGAAGGTCGCCGAAACTGGCAACAGGCGCTGCTGGAAGCTTTGGCGCAGAGGAAAGCAGCGGGTTTTGCTCATGAAATCGACTATCTGATCGATAGTAATGAAGAGTTGCGGGGGCCGGAGTATCAGCAGATGATCGCGGAGAGCCGGGCGTCGATGGCCGGCCTGATGACCGACCTGCTTCGGGAAGCAGACCAGCAGCAACTTAAGCATCTGCTGGCCAGAGCCGCCGCTCTGAGAGGCGATTTCAATACCCTGGTCTGCACCGGAGAAGATGTTCCCGGGCAAAAGAGCTGACAATACCACCTTGTGGGAGGTGCAGAGTTTATGGCAAAAAATCTCAACCAACGGTGTCCCGAGATGGTGGCGCTTCTCCGTCACACCGAGGATTCGATATTCTTCAAGGATATGGATGGAAGATTCATTCTGGTGAGCGAGGCTAAAGCGAGAAGATCAGCAGTTCACTCGGAAGAGATGATTGGCAAAACCGATTTTGATTTTCTTCCCCTTATAGAGGCCAGGAAATGTCGGGATGATGAAATTCTCATCATGGAAACCTGTGAATCGATCGTCGATAAGGAGGAAGAATTGACTCGTCCTGACGGTACCCAATCCTGGGTCTCGGTTTCAAAATTTCCCTGGGTCAATGCTGATGGAGAACCAATCGGGGTTATCGGGATTTCCCGTGATATTACCAAGCGTAAAAGACTTGAAGGCCATATTCTGCGAATGCTTTCGATCGCAACCCATGATATGCGAGCCCCCATTGTCTCGATTGCCTCAACAGTCAAGTTGGTGGCAAGGGGAAGGTTTGGCGAAGTGACTGAAAGCGTCAAGCAAACCCTGACTGACGTCTTTAACAGACTTGTTAAACTCGAGAAAATTGTCGGGGAGTATCTGACCAAATCGAGTGTGATGGGTTCCACGACCATCGGCAGGAAACAAATTCTTGATCTCCGTGAGGATATTATCGATCCTCTTCTTGGTGAATTTTCCCAGGAAATTGAGAGAGGGGAGATTTTGATCGACAATCGACTTGGTGGGATACCCGGGAATAAAATTCTGGTTTCTGCCAATAAGAACTGGTTGGGCATCGTCTATCGAAATCTGCTTGACAACGCCATTCGCTACACCCCCAGAGGGGGAATTATTGCTTATGGTTTTGAGGATCAAGGCGAGATGTATCGCCTGAATGTTTTCAATAGCGGTCCGTCAATTCCTCCAGACCGGAGAAAGGCGATATTTGAAATGTTTGAAAGCGAGAGGGGCACGGGGATCGGTCTTTCGGTTATTCGCGAACTGGTTCGACGCCATGGCGGAGACTTATGGTATGAAGAGGCTGCTGATGGGCACCCCAATTTCGTTTTTACTCTCCCCAAGGAGTGAATTACCGTATTCTTGATAGGTTATGAGTTCCTTAATTCACAATGAGTTGAGCTTGCCACACCCTCTCCCGGGTCCTTGAGGTTCGAGAAGGATTCTCTGGAGAGCAAATCCTTCTGCGTTTCAACTTTTTTTCGATGGCCAGGAAGGGTAATATGGATTGCGCGGCCCTTCCGGCCGTGTTGTGCAATTCTTTTATTTTCTGCCGCGGGAGGTGGCAGGTGAGATCAACTATTTTCCAAGGGAGGTAAAATCGCCGGGGTAAATCTGAAAACGATAATCAACGCGGCAGCGGATACGGTCTGGCAAACGGTTCGCGACTTCAACGGGCTGGGTGCCTATGTCGCCGCGGTGGCCAATAGCAGTGTCGACGGTTCAGAGGTCGGCTGTACCCGGACGCTGACACTGCAGAATGGGGCGATTATCGTAGAAAAGCTGGAGCGTTTTGATGATCAGGGCAAAGCTCTTGACTATTCCATCGTCAGTGGGCCGCTGCCGGTTGAGCAGTACCTCAGCACCATTGCGGTTACGGCGGTCGGCCCAAGCCAGTGCGAGGTCAACTGGTCTTCGACATTTGCCCCGAAGGGGGTGTCGGCCGAGCAAGCCGAAGAGGTAATTAGCGGTATCTACACCATGGGCTTTGACGGCCTGGGGAAGCTTTTTGCCTGATCTTCCTGCGGGGGCGGGGCTTGTGGTTTGCTCAGGCCCCGTCAGGAAAGCCCCACCCCTGGCCGACAGCCAATGAGAAAATTAACCATGATATGCACCACCTTGTCATAAAGAGCCGGATCTTTGCTCGCCCGGCTCCCCGCCACATTCAGGACTTCGAGAGCGTTCGCTTCGACAAAATCTGTCAGCATCTGCACCGCCTGCTGATCGGTAACCTTTTCCAGATCAACATGCATAACCGGCCGGCGATGCTGTACCGCCATCTTTCTGGTAAACAGCGAGCCTTCGCTCAAGGCACCATGGGAGAAGATTACCGTGCCATCGGAGTCGATGACGTTTTGTTCGGTTCGCTTCGGATAGGCTGAGGTCGGCATCTCCTGGAGATGATATTGGACTGGCAGCGGTCCATCCTCGGTCAACCTGCCCTGAGGGATCCAGCCGCCATGGGGAGTGCCGCAGAGTATCGCGGCATCAAGGGCGGCAATATCGGCCCCGGTCTGGCCGCCGGAGACAATTTTCTTTATTGGCATGATCGCTCTCCAACCCCGATAGCCGGGAGAAGGTTCTTCATCAGATTGACTCTGGCATCTCTGCACCCGTACTGGCCTGCGGCTCACCTCGGCAGAGCCTTGCTGCAAGAGATAGCATACTCGCCGCGATCCGACAGCAATTTCCTGGTAATCGGCCCGGCCACAAATTTTCCGGGAGCGGTCTTTCTCATTTGTGGTGATCGTGACTACTGTAATTCCCTAAAGCGGGCCCTGCGCCCTGCCGAGGGGTACGGTACGTGACCCCTGTGCCGATAGCGGCACGGAGACGGTGTTCATCAGGATAAAGGAAGCTCTCTATGACAGGCAGACGAAAAACTCCAGGTGATAAGGTACCAACGCAACCGCAATGCCCGCCGGGGCCGGAAAGCAGGCAGGCGGGGGTAAAGACCATCAATATCGCCATTCAGGGCGGTGGTGCCCATGGCGCCTATAGCTGGGGGGTGATAGACGCCCTGCTTGAGGACGGCCGGATCGATATCGAGGGGATCAGCGGCACCAGCGCCGGGTCGATGAACGGGGTTGTGCTCGCCTACGGCAATATGCTTGGCGGCAGCGAGGGGGCACGACAGGCGCTGCATGATTTTTGGCAGAAAATCAGCCAGGCCGGGGCGATATACAGCCCGTTGAAACAGATGCCCTGGGAGTACTCGACCAATTATCTTACGAAAAACTGGAATCTTGATAATTCCCTGAGCTACCAGTGGTTCAACATCGTCAGCGGGATGTTGTCACCCTATCAGTTCAACCCCTACAATATCAATCCGTTGCGCAAGATCCTCGAAGAGGTGGTCGATTTTGCCGTCCTCAAGCAGTGCCAGACCACCAAACTGTTTATTGCCACCACCAAGGTGCGCACCGGCAAGGTGCGGGTGTTCCGGACCGAGGAAATCACCGCCGATGTGGTCATGGCCTCGGCATGTCTGCCGATGCTGTTTCAGGCGGTAAAAATCGCTGACGACTATTACTGGGATGGCGGCTATATGGGTAACCCGGCTCTCTTTCCCCTGTTCAACCATACCGAGTCCCGCGACATCCTGATTCTGCACATCAACCCGATCGAGCGCGACGAACTGCCACGTAGCGCTGCCGATATCATCAACCGGGTCAACGAGATATCTTTTAATTCCTCACTGTTAAAGGAGATGCGGGCCATCGCCTTTGTCACCAGAATGATAGAGGAGGATTGGCTCAAGGAGGAGTACCGGGGACGGTTGAAAAAGCTGTTCATGCATTCGCTGCGTGCCGATGATACTCTCAGCCATCTCAGTGTCGCCTCAAAGTTCAACACCGACTGGCGCTTTCTCCTCTACCTGCGGGATTTGGGACGGGAGGCCACCAGGGAGTGGCTCGAGCAGAACTTTGCCAGTATCGGCCAGCGGTCAACCGTTGATCTCCGCGCCGAGTTCCTCGATCTGGGTGCTGAACACCAGGGATAAGCCCGGCCATGCCGGTTATGAGCCGATAAAGGTATCTGCCTCTTGAAAAAAGGTGGTAAAAAGTGGTGGCGGCAGGTGCTCGGCCTGGTTAAGACTGACGCCGCGCAGCAGACCTTGGTTTTCATGGCCCGGATCGGCATAGGCTAAAAGGGCCGCAAAAACATTTTCCATCCCATCGATCTCGGCAAAACCTCATAAATGGGATAAATTTTCGCTTTAGGACGGTGAAGAAAGGTGAGCCAAGATGGGCGAGTCCTCCAGGCAGGGTGACGATTATGCCGGCAAGTAAACCGCACGAAACAAAAGAACTGCCGTTTTCACTGGTTGAAATTAAACTCAACGAAATACGCCAGCTGTTCAATTCGTTTGACCCAGCCCCCTTTCGGCAAAAGGATCTGGCCGCCGGCGCCGAGGACTACATTGTCGATTCCGTCCAGGAGTTACCTCTGGATGCCCCGATCAAACTGCTGCTCCATTTACCGGCGGCTTCCTGCAGTGATGAGGCCGCGGGGAATGCCGCTTCGGCAATACACAACTATTTTGCCTACCGGGCAGATATAACCGGCAAGGAGCTGCGTTTTACCTTGCAACAGGGCCGCACGGCACTGCTCATCGGATTGGTGTTTTTGCTCGCTTGTTTATCGGCGCAGCATCTCATTGCCGCCATGGGCAAGACCGGCCTGTTCTGGCTGTTTATAAAGGAGGGGGTGCTGATCAGTGGCTGGGTGGCGATGTGGCGACCGATAGATGTCTTTTTGTATGCCTGGTGGCCGATCCGTCGGCGCCGGCGGACCTATCAAAAACTGGCTACCATGCCGATAGAACTTCGCCCGTACTGAAAAAGAGGACATAAAAGCCAGTATACTCGAAAAATGTGTATGAGCTGATTTTTCAGGATCATGTTGCCGCCCAGATCGGCGAGCAGGGCGATACGCCGTATTCGCCGATGGCCAATTTTTCCTTGAAGATTTTAGGAGAAGGCTTTGGGATTCAGGGGGATCAGGGCCAGGGAGCAGGAGTTGTGGCACTGGCCGGCATCCAGCATCCGGGGGATAGCGCCGATATCACCAGGGAGTGGCTTGAGCAGAACTTTGCCAGTATTGGCCAGCGGTCGACCGTTGATCTCCGCGTCGAGTTCCTCGATCTGGGTGCGGAACACCAGGGCTGAGGAGGGCGGGCCGAGTAGCCCGGCTTTTTTTTTACTGTCTCTGGCTATATAATCATACGAGCCTTTGGCAAAACATAGATTTTCGTTCAAAATCAAGGCATGCGAAAAAACATACCCAGGCAAGGAGACGACCACTCCTTGCCTGGCAACCCCGGGTTAGCTTAGTTTCCGGCCATCATCGCCGCGATATCATCCTCTACCGTGCCGATCGGCCGGATATTGAAGTTATCGACCAGCACCTTGGCGACATTGGGTGAGAGAAAGGCCGGCAGGGTCGGGCCGAGGCGGAGACCCTTGATGCCAAGCGAGAGCAGGGCAAGGAGCACCGCCACCGCCTTCTGTTCATACCAGGCGATATCGTAGGATACCGGCAGCTGGTTGATGTCGTCGAGGCCGAATACCTCTTTGAGTTTCAGGGCGATCAGGGCCAGGGAGTAGGAGTCGTTACACTGGCCGGCATCGAGTACCCGGGGGATGCCGCCGATATCACCAAGCTTGAGCTTGTTGTAGCGGAACTTGGCGCAGCCGGCGGTGAGGATCACCGTATCCTGGGGCAGATTGGCGGCAACCTCGGTATAGTACTCCCGGCTCTTCTGCCGGCCGTCACAGCCGGCCATCACCACGAAGCGTTTGATCGCCCCCGATTTGACCGCCTCGACCACTTTGTCGGCCAGGGCAAGCACCTGATTGTGGGCAAAACCGCCGACAATCGAGCCGCTTTCAATCTCGGTTGGCGGTGGGCAGCCTTTGGCCTGGGCGATCAGCGCTGAAAAGTCCTTGGCTCCGCCTTCCGGTCGGTCGCCGACATGCATGGCCCCGTCGTACCCGACGATCCCGGTGGTATAGAGGCGCTCGAGGTAGGTATTGTCCTTTCGCACCGGCACCAGGCAGTTGGTCGTGAGCAGAATCGGCCCGTTGAACGATTCGAACTCGGCATTCTGCTGCCACCAGGAGCCACCGTAATTGCCGACAAAGTGTGGGAATTTTTTAAAGGCCGGGTAATAGTTGGCCGGCAGCATCTCGCCATGGGTATAGACGTCGACGCCGGTACCCTCGGTCTGCTTGAGCAGTTCCGCCATATCCTTCAGATCGTGGCCACTGATCAGGATGCCGGGGTTTTTGCCTGCACCGATATTGACCTCGGTGATCTCCGGATGGCCATAGGTGGTGGTGTTGGCCTGATCGAGCAGGGCCATGGTGTTTACCG
>JAZBOD010000437.1:0-7493 GCA_036350955.1 Desulforhopalus sp.
ATATCGCCGACCGCGGAACTGACTCCGGCAATATCCCGGGCCATCTCCTGGGAGACCGCGGCAGTCTGGGCGACCTGTTCGTTGGCCTCCCGGACCCCGGAGGAAGCCTGATCGATATTGGCGGCCACGTCACGGGTAATTGCCGCCTGCTCTTCAATGGCCGCGGCAATTCCGGAGACGATTGAACCAACATCGGCGATGACCCCGCTGATCTCCTCGATGTTGGCAATCGCTCCGCCCGCGGTGGTCTGGACGCCCTCGATCCGTTGTTTGATATCTTCGGTGGCGCTGGCAGTCTGCCTGGCGAGTTCCTTGATTTCGTTGGCGACCACCGCGAAGCCTTTGCCGGCCTCACCGGCACGGGCAGCCTCGATGGTCGCGTTCAACGCCAGCAGATTGGTCTGGGAAGAAATTTCGCTGATGGTCTCGGTTACCTGGCCTATCTTGCGGGCGGCTTCACCAAACTGCTGCATCATTTCGGTCAACTGCCCTGCCCGGGAGGCCGCCTGCTCGCTGATGATCCGCGCTTTTTCCGAATTTCCGGCGATCTCGCCGATGGTGGCGCTCATCTCTGTGGTGGCCGAGGTGACCGAGGCGAGGTTGCTGGTAGTCTGCCCCATACTCGCCGCAACCGATGCGGTATTGCTGCTCGCCTCTTCCGCGGCGGCGGCGACACTGGCACTCTGCTGGTTAACCAGCTCACCGCCTGAGGAGATCTGCATGGCACTCTCTTCCAGTTGGGTCGCCGATTCCGACAGCTGGCGGGTCTCTTCGACCACCCTGCCCAGGGTGTTGCGCAGGTTAAGGAGAAAGTCGTTCACGCTGACTGCAGCCTGGCCAATTTCGTCTTCGCTCTGCAGGCCGATCTTTTTGGTCAGATCGTTGTCCAGGGTGGTGAAAAACCGGCTCAAGGAACGGATCGGCCGAGCAACCATCCGGTTGAGGGTGACCAGCAGGGTAATGGCAATCAGCACCAGAAGAATGGCCGCGGCGATAAACAGCAGGTTGATCGCCGCAAACAGCTGGCTGGTCTGGGCCGAGAACTCGTCACTGGTCATCCCGAAGAGATGGATGCCGTACTTTTGGCCACTGCTGTCGATGGCATCGGCATAGCCCAGGGCATACCCATCGTTGAGCTGGTAGCCGTCGCCGATCAGCCGGGGAAAGTCCGCACTGCGGGCAAACTTCAGGGTCTCCTCGTCAAACCAGTTCCGGTGGGCGGTGAGATACTTGCCACCGACCTCGACGTCACTGACCTGCTCGCGATACACTCCGGCATCCACCGCCTGCTTATCGACCAGGAGAATGTAGAAAGCCTTTTCCGCCTGCATCTGGCGGCTGATTGAGCCGACGCCAAGGGTCATTTCGACAATACCGACCAGCTGCTTCTCCTGGTTCAAGACCGGTGCCAGAGCTTTCAGTCCGAGACCGTTATTGCCGACCTCTACTCCGGAGAGCAGACGTTTTTCGGCAATCACCTGGCCAATCATCGGCCGAGAAGAGACGTCATCATTGCGTTTATCACTGTAACTTCTGAGGAATACCGTCTTATCCGTCCGGGTCAGATCAAAACGGGTCCCCTTGAAATCAACCACCTCAAAGTCAGCGAGCAAGGTTTTCAACAGGTCGGCACAATATTGTGGATCATTTTCGGTAAAGGCGGCGATGACCAGAGGGTTACGGGCAAGGCTGGCAACATTGGTGGTCAGGATATTCAGCTTGCCAAAGATCTGGGCATCAACCTGTTTTTCCAGGGAGTGATCCATGGTGATCAACCGGCTCTTCTCCATCTCCCCCCGGAAATGAAGAAAATAGCCGATGCCGCCAAGGGCAATAATGACAATGACGACGACAAGAATGGCAACGATCTTGCCAGCAATGGAACGGGTAAAGTACATCTGCTCTCTCCTCTTCTGCTCTTCGGTACCTGGCCGTTTGACAGGGTATTTTAGCTTGGGCTTATCTAGCAAAAAATCTCTGTATTGGCAAGCGCTACAGGACAAATATCTTCATCGGAATATTCGGCGAAAATATTCAGGCAGGACGACGGAAATTTACCTCATCCTGGTGTGGATTCCCCAGCGACATAAAGAGCCGTGCCTGGCCGGAGGGGCCGGCTGACGCACTCTCCGGGGAAAACATCCCCAGGGCGGGGTGGAAAACTCTCGTTATCTGGAGGTTTCGAGGAAGACATCGCGCAGGTTATAGGCGTAGACTGCGCCGGACCAGAGGGCCAGGACCATCGAAATATAGACCAGCACCGTTCCCACTTCATGCTGGAAGGGAAAAGGGACAACGCCCAAAGGGAAGATCAGAAAGCCCAGACCGAAGTACTGAAAGTTGCTCTTTACCTTGCCGACTGAACCGGCGGCGACGACCTTGCCGGTGGTCGCCGCAAGGCCACGGAGGCCGGTGACAATAATTTCCCGGCAGATGATCACCAGGCAGACCCAGGCGGCAATCTTTCCCAAGGGGATGAGCATGATCAGCGCGGTGGTCACCAGGGCCTTGTCGGCCAGGGGATCCATCAGCTTGCCCAGCACCGTTTCGATGTGGTAGCGGCGCGCCACCCAGCCGTCGACAAAATCGGTGAGCGCGGCGATGGTGAAGATGATGCAGCTCCACAGCTCCACGGCGGTTGTCTGCTTTACCGAAAACAGCACCACCAGCAGGGGAATAAGCGCGAAGCGGAAGCCGGTCAAAATGTTGGGAACGGTCAGCAGGCGTCGCATACCATCTCCTCGGGGCAAAATGCTTACCAGGTGGCCTTGTAGGCCTTGTACTGTTTCAGGACTTTATTAACATAACGGCGGGTTTCATGGATTTTCGGGACTCCACCGCTCCGCTTGACCGCTCCCGGGCCAGCATTATAGGCAGCGAGGGAAAGCACCAGGTCATTATTAAAATTATCAAGCAGGTAGCGCATATAGCGAGTCCCACCATCGATGTTCTCCCGTGGATTGAACGGGTCACTGACCTGGAGTTCCCGCGCCGTATCCGGCATCAACTGCATCAGCCCCTGGGCCCCCCGGCGGGAAACCGCTCTCGGGTCAAAGGAGGACTCGGCGTAGATGATCGCTTTGATCAACGGCGGATCTATGTTATAGCGCCTGCCGATCCGGCGGATTTCCTGGTCAAAAGCCGCAGGGTGTGGTTTAGCCCCGGTCACTTTCCCCGGGCGGCTGACGGCGACCCCTTTACTGCCATACACCTGGCACCCAGGCCGGTCCGGGGTATTGGTAAACAGCACCGCCCCGGAACGGTCCCGGCAGACGTAGACCGCCGCCTGGGCCAGACCGGCGGAAGCGGCACAGGTCAAAAGAAGAGTGGCCAGCACCACCCTGACCCGCCACCGCAGGGAAAAAACCCCACCCATCGCTATCTGGTCCGTTTTTCCCAGTCGGCGAGGAACTGCTCCATGCCGATGTCGGTCAGCGGGTGTTTGGCCAGTTGGGCAATAACCTTAAAGGGAATAGTGGCGATGTCCGCACCAAGCAACGCCGACTCCAGCACATGCTGCGGGCTGCGCACCGAGGCGACGATGATCTCACTCTGGTAGCCGTAATTGTCGTAGACGGTGACAATGTCGCTGATCACATCCATTCCCGGGGTGCCGATATCGTCCAGCCGGCCGACGAAGGGACTGACAAAGGTCGCACCCGCCTTGGCGGCAAGCAGCGCCTGAGCTGCGGAAAAGACCAGGGTGACGTTGGTCTGTATCCCTTCGGCGCTGAGGATTTTCACCGCCTTGAGGCCTTCAACGATCATCGGGATCTTGACCACCACATTATCGGCGATTTTCGCCAGTTCCCGGGCTTCGGCAAGCATTCCCTCCGCTTCAATACTGACCACCTCGGCGCTGACCGGGCCATCGACCATCTGGCAGATCTGCTTGATGATCTCTTCAAAGGGCAGGTTCTCCCGGGCGATGAGGGAAGGGTTGGTGGTGACCCCGTCGACCATCCCCATTGCCAGCCCTTTCTTGATTTCGTCGAGATTGGCCGTATCAATAAAAAATTTCATTTCCGGTCTCCTTGCTCTTTTCTGAAAGTAGTGCAGCACTTCTCGCTGCAGAAATAGTAGGTTTTCCCCTGGCTCTGGTACTGGATGGCCTGCTGCCTGGGGACCAGTTTATGGCAGACCGGATCCTCCTCGAGAACGTCGTTTAATGGCACCTCCCGCTGAGTTTTGGCCGATACCCCTTTTTTATTGCGCCGTGCCCCGACCAGAAGCCGAAAAAGAATGTAGAGAAGGATCGCCAGGATCAGGATACGCAACGGGCTCAAAGTCTTTTCTCTCCCCAGGCGGTGTTCTCGTCCGCCAATCCGGCACTGGTTGGCGCTTTGCGCCAGTTGCCGCGTTGAATGTCCTGTCGGGTATCTCCACCGGCTGACAGCCGCACCCGCAGAGTTTCAACCATCTCGGCGACGGTCTGCCCGGTTCGCTTGTCCCGCAGTTCCGGGGCCAGTTCAGCCAGAGGCGCGAGGACAAACAGCCGCTCAGCAATCCGCGGGTGGGGCAGCACCAGTTCGGCGGTCTCAACCAGATGCGTGGCATGATAGAGCAGATCAAGGTCAAGGCTGCGGTCCTCATAACCGCTGCTGCCAGGGGTACGCCTCCGCCCGAAACCAGCCTCAACCGTCAACAGCGCGTGGAGCAGGGCGGACGGTTCAAGGCAGGTCTGTAATCGACCAACCGCATTGGTGAACCAGTGCCGGCTGGTCATCCCCACCGGTTCGGTAGCATAGGGAGACGACAACGTGCCAAGGGCAATCCCCTCGATTCTGCCGAGGGCTTCCCAGGCGGCGAGGAGGATGGCCTGGCCGTCACCGAGATTGGACCCCAGGCCGACGTAGGCGGTAACCGTTTTTAGTTGAAGCAACAGGCCCCCCTTAGAGGTCCTCCAGGCCGAGCACATCAAACATCGAGTAGACCCCGGCCGGCCGGCCAACCAGCCAGGCAGCGGCGGTCACTGCACCCCGGGCGAAATGGTCGCGGCTGTGCGCCCGATGCACCAGTTCCAGACGTTCCCCGGCACCGGCAAAGAAGACGGTATGTTCGCCGACAATATCCGCCGCACGGATACTCTGGATGCCGATCTCCCCGGCCTGGCGCTCGCCGATAATGCCCTGGCGGGCCATCACCCCCACCCGTTCAAGATCCCGGCCCACCCCTTCGGCAGCCATCTCGGCCAATTTCAGGGCGGTTCCGCTCGGGGCGTCTTTTTTCTTGTTGTGGTGGGCCTCGACAATCTCAATATCGTAGTCATCACCGAGAATCGCTGCCGTCTTTTTCACCAGTTTAAAAAGAACATTGACGCAAACCGACATGTTCGGTGCCTGGACGCAGGGGAACTTTTCGGCGAGGTGGTGCAACTCGGCCAGTTCTTCGGCACTGAGACCGGTGGTGCCGATAACCATTGCCCGACCATGCCTTGCCGCCAGACGGGCAAATTCCATGGTTGCCCGGTGAAAGGTGAAATCGATAATCACCTCGCCCTGATCGATCACCGCCTCGAGGCCCTCGGCGATCATCACCCCGTTCTCCACCCCGCCGGCAAGCAGACCGGCATCACGACCTATGGCTGGACTGCCCGGCGCCTCAAAGGCCGCGGCATACTCCAGCCGGGGATGTTTGGCGACCATTTCGCCCACCCGCTGCCCCATCCTGCCGGCAGCGCCGGCGACTATCACCCGTATCATCGCTTTTCCTCCTGCAAATCTTGAGCGGATCGACCATCACCCTGAATTAGAGCAGGCCCAGATCCCCCATTGCGCTGCGCAACCGCTGAAGCGTCGCCTCGTCCACCGGCGCCAGCGGCAGGCGGGGCAACCCGCTCCTGATCCGCCCCATCAATTCCAGGGCCTTTTTCGCCGGAGCCGGACTGGGTGCGGCAAACATCATTTTCATCATATCGTACATCCGGTAGTGCAGCCGCCGGGCAGTGGCCAAATCACCGGCCAGTGCGGCAACCATCATTTCCGCCATACCTTGAGGGTAGACATTGGAAATTACCGAGATAACCCCCTTGCCACCGATCAGGGTCGCCGGCATGGCGGTAAAATCATCGCCGGAGAGGACGATGAAGTCCTCGGGGCACTTGCGGATCACATCGCTGTACTGTTCGAGACTGCCGCTGGCCTCTTTGATGCCGATAATATTGTCGATCTCCGCCAGTCGGGCCACGGTCTCCGCCTGGATACTCACCACCGTCCGGCCGGGCACGTTGTAGAGAAACATTGGAATATCGACCTGTTCAGCGATCTCCCGGAAGTGGAGATACATCCCTTCCTGGTTTGGTTTGTTGTAGTAGGGCACCACCGAAAGAACCGCATCTGCCCCGCTTTTCCTGGCACTTTCGGTCAATTCAATGGCTTCCAGGGTATTGTTGGCCCCCGTCCCGGCAACCACCGGCACCCGACCGTTGACGGTCTTGACGGTGAGGTCGATCACCCTTTTGTGCTCGTCAAAATCGATTGTTGCCGACTCTCCGGTGGTACCGCAGGGGATAATCCCGTGGGTCCCGTTGGCGATCTGAAACTCGATGAGGTCAATCAGCCCCTGCTCGTCCAGCCGACCGTCGATAAACGGGGTGACCAGGGCCACCAGCGCACCGTGATATTTTTCCATGACTCCTCCTGATTGAAGTTGTTCACTCTTGGTTTTGCACGGTCGATCAGAGCAACGCCTCAGGGGTCAGTTGGCCACTGTAGACCAGCCTGGCCGGTCCCTGGAGAAAGACCTTCTCCACCACCAGCCCCTCGTCGAGCTCAAAGAGAATGGTTAAAATTTCCCCACCGGAAGTGACCACCGCCACCGGCGACGACAGCCCCTGTTCAAGGGCGGCGAGAAGCGCCGAAGCCACCGCCCCGGTTCCACAGGCCATGGTTTCCGCCTCTACCCCACGTTCGTAGGTGCGGACCTTGAGCCTGCCGTCGGGCAGCACTCTGGCGAAATTGACATTGGTCCCTTCGGGGGCGAACATTTCGTCAAAGCGCAGTTTACGGCCCCAACTCTGCACCGGAATCGGTTCATCGTCGACAAAAAGCACCAGATGGGGAACGCCGGTATTCAGATACCCGGCCAGCCGCTCTTCGCCATCAAGCACCATACTCAGGCCGCGGCGAATGTCATGCGGAATCGGCATGGTCACCCGGACCAGATCGTTTTCATCGATCTCCGCCCCGATCACTCCGGCAAGGGTGGCGATGCTCATCTTCCGCTGGGTAACCATCCGGTGTCGATAGGCAAAACGTGCGGCACAACGGGCTCCGTTGCCACACATTTCCGCCTCGGAGCCATCGGGGTTGTAAAACCGCCACTGCAGATCGGCTTGACTGCCGTACTCCAGGAAGATCACCCCGTCGGCACCCACCGAAAACATTCTTCGGCAAATTTTCTTTGCCAGTTCAGGCTGTTCAGCGACCAAAACCACTTGTTCTCGGTTGTCAATGACAATAAAGTCATTGCCGGTACCGGTCATCTTGTCAAAG
>JAZBOD010000438.1:0-11239 GCA_036350955.1 Desulforhopalus sp.
CACCGTCAGGCCAAGATTGGCCTCGGGGTCGGCCGGGCCAAAAAAGAGCATGATGATGGTAAGCAGGAGGACACAGCCGATGATGACCATCGGCACAGCCGGGTAGAGTTTGCTCCGCAAAAATCGCCGTATCCACTCCACCCGAAGAATATTGTACTCCCATTTCCCTTCACTTTTCGGCAGGCCAAGGAGAATCTGATCAGGATCGATCTCATTGGCCTTGGCCAGCATCACCGCCCGGCGAATTACTGCCGACAGTTCGGTGAGGTTTCCCGGCCAGTCATAATTCATCAGAATGCCAAGAGTTTCTGGACTCACCGAGTGGATATTTTTGCCATACTCTCTGCTGAACTGCTCAAGATAATGGGAAACCAGGCGGGGGAGGTCCTCCTTCAACTGACGCAGTGGCGGAACGTCGTAGTGCTGGCCGGTTAAGAGTTCAAGCAGTTCCGGAATAAGTTTTTCGGTACTGGCCAGATGATCGAGGGGAAATGGGGAGATAAAGCCGATTCGCGACATCATGGCAATTTGCCGTTCGCCGTCGATGTGGCTGTAGACACTGCTTTTGATCACCCGAACCAGCCGCTCCTGAAGGTCCTTGGCCAGCAGGTGGGCGTTGGAGAAAATCAGACTGCCCCCCGAACTCTGTTCAAAAAACCCGGCCTGACGGGCTTGAGCAAAAGGATAGGTGCTCTGCTCGGTGCCAAAGAGCAGGCGGATCAGGCGAACCGGCTCGTATTCACGAAGGTCGACTTCGAGGAACTGTCCCCCGTTCCGGCTACTCTGCTGATGAATCTGCCGGGCAATAATTGCCTTGCCGGTGCCGGTTTCCCCGGTAAGAAGAAAGGGATCGCTGTTGGCGGCGAACTTTTCAATGATCTTTCTGGTCTGCCTGGAGGCCTTGGACTCCCGAAGGTCATCTTTTTTTCGCCGGGCCATCCTTCTCAGCTGAATTGCCGAAGGATTTTTGTTTTCAAAAAAAATCTCCCCGCCAGTGTCTCTGGCAAGTCCCCCGGGGCGATCGGGGCCACTGCTGTCGACCTGATCGAGAAAGGCCACCCGGAGTCTCTCGGCCAAGGCCATGTCAAGCCGTTGATGAATCCGGGTATTGGCAAGAAAGGCAATCCGAAAATAGCGTTTGTCAAAACAGATCAGCACCAGATCGCACAGGGCGCGAACCGATAGTGAGTGGGGTTTACCGGTAATGATCCCGGTCTCACCGAAATGCCCGCCTGGGCCAATCCGGGCAACAAGCCTGGCGGCGCCGCCATCTCGTTCGAGGAGCAGTTCAACTTCACCCAGGGCAATAACGTAAAAGACTTCACTGGGATCTCCCTGGTGATAGATGTACTGGCCTGCGGAGACGATCTGCACCCTGGCCACTTCGGCGAACCTCTCCAGTTCGCCGGTGGTGGCTTCGCTGAACAGGACTGAACGCTTCAGGTACTGGGCGATGGCCTCTCGTTTCATTGTGCAATCACCTGGACCTCTCTATCAACATAGCCGCAATCACCATAAGGAACGTCTCTTTGGCAGAACTCCCGGCAAAACGCAGTCTCAGATCTTCAGATGGTTTTCGAGAACATCGGCCAGCAGCGGGGCCACCGAATAGACCTCAAAAAAGTCATCACTCTCCCTGCCCGGGTAGGTATCAGTACCAATCACCCGATCTATCGGTCCATTGCGGAACTTTTTTTCCGCATCGCCTGCCATCACCAGATGGGTAGCGTGGGCGACCACCGCCCGGGCGCCGGCATCAAGGCAGCGGCTGGCGGTCTGGAGGATCGACCCGCCGGTGCGGATCATATCGTCGCAGATAATTGCCGTTTTCCCTTTTACCACACTGGAGACCTGGCTGACGATGGTCCGGTCGGTATCAAAGCGGTCCTTGTCGGCGGCGGTGTGCGGACAATCGAGCAAACTTGCCAGACGAGCAATCCTTTTCGAAAAACCGTAATCAGGCGAAACCAGAACGTAATCTTCGAGACCGCTCCGGCGAATCGCCGCAACCACCAGACTGTCGGCCCAGACATGCTGGGTGCGGACCTCCCCGGCATGGGCATGGAGTACCGCTTCTGAGTGGAGGTCGATAAACGCGACAAAGTTGGGGCGGGCCCGAAATATCTGCCGGGTCCTGGTAATCCCTTTGGGAATTTCAAAGGTATTCGGTTTGGCCCTTTCCATGGTTGAATAGCCAAGAAAGGGGATCACCACGTTGATCGAGGCGGCATTCCAATACCGGCCGCCGGAGATCAGATCGATCAATTCCTGATGGCTGGGATCATCGTGGGTACTGCCGACGATGATCAGATCCTTGCCGGCAACAGATCGCGGAAAACAATGGTACAGTTCGCCATCGGCAAAGCGTTTACGCTCCATCTGGGTCAAGGGCAACCAGAGCCGTTCAGCCAGTTTCATGCCGAGTTCAGCGGAGGCCTCATTGGCAACCAGAATAACATTTTTCATCGCTCCCTCCGGATACTCGACGGGGATCCCCATAGTGAGGATCGGCTATAGCGCAGCAGCGATCGCATCGCCCATCGCGGCGGTACCCACCGCCGAACCTTTATCAACGGTCAGATCGGCGGTAACTATGCCCCGGGCAAGGGTTGCGCCGACCGCCGTCTCGATGGCCGTTGCCGCCTCTTCCAGGGCGAAACTGTGGCGAAGCATCATCGCTGCCGAAAGAATCTGGGCGATAGGGTTGGCGATCCCTTGGCCGGCAATATCCGGAGCAGAGCCGCCGGCCGGCTCATAGAGGCCAAAACCGTCACTGTTCAGTGAAGCGGAGGCAAGCAGCCCCATCGACCCGGTGAGCATCGCCGCCTCATCGGAGATAATATCGCCAAACATGTTGCCGCAGAGCATCACATCAAACTGATGCGGATCGCGCACCAGCTGCATGGTGGCATTGTCGACATAGATGTGGTTCAACGCGACATCAGGATATTCAGCAGCGACGGCGATAACCACTTCCCGCCACAGGACCATGGTGGTCAACACGTTAGCCTTGTCCACCGAAGTCACCCTGCCTCGCCGTCCACGGGCAGCGGCAAAGGCCATCCGGGCAATGCGCTCTATCTCCCAGCGTTTATAGGCCATGGTATCAAAAGCCCGTTCTTCAGGCCCTTCGCCTTCCCGTCCCCGCGGGGTGCCGAAATAAATTCCCGAAGTGAGTTCACGCACGCAGAGAATATCAAATCCCTCCCGGACGATATCGGGACGAAGCGGGCAGGCTCCGACCAGCGAGGGGAAAACCTTGGCCGGGCGAAAATTACAGAACAGGTCAAACTTTTTACGCAGCGGCAGCAACGCCGCCCGTTCCGGTTGCTCTGCCGGAGGCAGGCTTTCCCATTTCGGTCCACCCACCGAGCCAAAAAGAATCGCCTCACTGTTCCGGCACAGTTCAAGGGTGGCCGGAGGCAGGGCCTCGCCATGATTATCGATTGCCAGCCCACCCACATCGGCGTGGGCAAAAGAGAGGCTGAAGGAGAATTTTCGCTGGGCCGCCTCAAGGACCTTCAGCGCCTCCTGCATCACTTCCGGGCCGATTCCGTCTCCGGCCAATACCGCTATTCTTTTCATTGGCTTACCTCGTCTGGGTCTTGTTTCTTTTCAAAGATTAAAAGATTCCGCTCCGCCCCGGAAAAGGGCAGACGGTTCTGCACCACCCGCACCAGGTGGAAAGGCGAGCGGGAGAGCGCCGATGCCGCAGCGTCAAGCTCCATCTGCCATTTTGGCCCTTTCATCCAGATCAACTGGCTGGCACCACCAGCAAAGCGGGCGGTCATCTCCAGCAGCTGGCCAAGCTCCGCCACCGCCCTGGCGGTTATATGGGAAATGTGCGACGAAGAGGGGATAGCCGCCTCGTCTTCAATCCGGCAGTCGAGTACCTTGACCTGTTCCAGGGCCAGAGTTCGGACCATATGGCGGAGAAAACTGGCCCGTTTCAACCGTGGTTCCACCAGGGTTACTCTCAGTTCCGAATGGACAGCGGCACAAACCAGCCCGGGAAAACCAGCACCCGAACCGATATCGAGAAGCTGGGGGGCCGGGCCGGTCAGGAGGGGGAGGAGAGTCAGGGAATCAATGAAGTGCATCTCCAGCAGGTCCTCATCCGTCGTGCCTCTGGCCACCAGGTTTATCTTTGCCGCCCACTTTCGCAGCTCGTGAAAATAGCGGTCCAGACGGTCGCCGGCCTCCGCCGGCAAGTCCTGACCGAGTTGTTCGACACCGCAGGCCAGTCCTTGACGGAAAACAGCGCTCATCACCTCAGACGGACCGCTACCGAATTGGCATGGGCGCCGAGTCCTTCAAGTTCGGCAAGGCGGATAATATGTTCTGCATCAGCCGCGAGGGCGTTGGCCGAGTAGCTGATGATCGAACTCATCTTCAAAAAGGTCTCTACTCCGAGAGCCGAAGCGAAACGAGCGGTCCCCATGGTCGGCAGAACATGATTCGGCCCGGCGAAATAATCCCCGGCTGCCTCCGGGGTGCTGGCACCGAGAAAAATCGCCCCGGCATGACGGATATGGGGCAGCCAGGACCACGGATCGATCACCATCAGCTCGAGGTGTTCGATGGCGATATCATTTGCCAGGGCCACCGCTTCGGACAAATCGGCGGCAAGGAGGATCACTCCTCGATCTGCCAGGGCCTTCCGGGCAATCTCTTTCCGGGAAAGCAGCGGCAGTTGACGTTCCAGTTCAGCCAGCACCTCGCCGGCCAGCGGTTGATGGGTAGTGATGAGGATTGCCAGGGCCAGAGGGTCATGTTCGGCCTGGGCCAGCATATCGGCGGCGACATCGGCGGCTCGTGCCGAAGCATCGGCGACAATCAGTACCTCTGACGGCCCGGCAATCATATCAATCCGCACCTGGCCGGAAACCTGACGCTTTGCCTCGGTAACATATTGGTTTCCGGGGCCGACAATCACGTCAACCCTGGGGATAGTCTCGGTACCGTAAGCCAGCGCGGCAATCGCCCAGGCTGAGCCGGCCTTGTAGATCTCGGTTACCCCAATCTCCTGAGCAGCGACCAGCAGGTGCGGATTAACCGAGGCATCTGCCGCCGGCGGGGTCACCATCACCCGCCGCCTCACCCCGGCAATCCCTGCCGGAATACCGTTCATCAATACCGAAGAGACCAGTGGGGTTGTCCCTCCTACTCCACCTGGAACGTACAACCCGGCAGAGTCGACCGCCCGAACCAGACGGCCGACAATGGTGCCGTCTTCTCTGGTCTGCAACCAGGAGTCGGCCAGCTCCCGCTGATGAAATGAGCGAATCCGCTCGATTGCCCTGGCAAGGCTGTCAAGAAAGGGGCTGTCTACCTGCTGGTAGGCATCAGCCAGCTCCTGTTCACTGACCCGCAGGCAATCGACCGTAAGCTCCGGGGCATCAAAACGGCGCCCATAGCCAACCAACGCCTTATCCCCTTGACTGCGCACCTCCCGGAGTATATCGGCAACCGCCTGACAGCAGGAAGAATCGGCAGCCTGCAGGCGGTCAAGCAAATCACGCACAAGCTCTTTCCCTGCCTGGCTGGCAGCGACACGCGGTTTTCGCAACATAAACGCTCCTTATTTCCTTTCCGCCACCCAGCACGGTTGTTTTTCTGCACGATCTGCACAACTTTTCAACAGTGTCACCGGCGGGGCCGGCATGAACAGGCACTATACGCCATCTGTTACAAATTATAAAGTTGAACAGCTGGAGATCAACGAAAATCACCGTTTCTCGCCAGCACCACCTTTAACCCGAAGCACGTGCCGGCCTTTATTTTTCCCGGCCACGTCTTATCCTTTACAGCTCTTTCCGAGTATGTTTTTTTACCGGATGATCAAAAACCCCGGTGGTCTGCGAAATCCTGGCAGGATAGGCAAGGCGATGGCCTGCCGGAAACGAGGTACCGCCGCCCCGGTTGCAGGAGAACAGCAATGGATTTTCAACCGAAATGGATTGCCTGGGAAATTACCCGGCGATGCAATTTAAGCTGCGTTCACTGCCGCTCGTCATCGGAGCTGGCGGTGACCGGCCATCCCGATTTTTCCTTTGCCGAAGCCAAATCGATCATCGACGATATTGCCTCCTATGCCTCACCGGTCCTGGTTCTCTCCGGTGGCGAACCGCTGCTCCGTGCCGATGTTTTTGATATTGCTCAGTACGGCACCGACCAGGGCTTCCGGATGTGCCTGGCAACCAACGGTACCCTGGTAACAGAACAAACCTGCCGGGCAATCAAGGAGAGCGGAATCCGGATGGTCTCGTTAAGCCTTGACGGGGCCCGGGCCGAGACCCACGATAATTTCCGTAACCAGCAGGGGGCTTTTGCCGGGACCATTGCGGCAATCGAACTCTTCCGCCAGGAGCAGATTCCCTTTTTGATCAACTCCTCGTTCACCCTGCGCAACCGGGAGGAAATCCCCGATATTTACCGAATGGTCAAAGGACTGGGGGCGAGCGCCTGGTATATGTTCATGATCGTTCCCACCGGCCGGGGGGAAGAGATCATGACCGAACTGATCCCGGAGAAGGGCTACGACGAGATCGTCGAATGGCATTATCAGGTGGAAAAGCAGGAAAACGAACTGCTGATGCGGCCAACCTGCGCCCCGCACTACTACCGGATTGTCCGGCAGAAAGCCAAAGAAGAAGGGGAAAAATTCGTCCGGCGCAACCTCAAGTTCTCCACCGGTGGGGCCAAGGGTTGCCTGGCCGGACAGCTGATCTGTCTGATCGATGTCGACGGTGAGGTTCTGCCCTGCAGCTATTTCCCGAAATCCGCTGGCAACCTGAAAACCACCCCATTTAAGGCAATCTGGGAGAACTCAGAGCTCTTTCGGCAACTCCGGGATTTCAAAAGCTACAAGGGCAGTTGTGGCCAGTGCGAATATGTCGGTGTCTGCGGCGGTTGCCGTGCCCGAGCCTGTGCAATGACCGGAGACTTTCTTGCCCAGGAGCCCTTCTGCAGCTACCAGCCGGGGCGGCGGCCGGCCACTGCCCCCCCCCGGAATTCCGCCACCACTCCCGACAAACAGCTATGAACGACACCTTCATCAAGGCCTGCCGCGGCGAAAAAACCGCCTATACCCCGATCTGGATCATGCGCCAGGCCGGACGTTACCTTCCGGAGTACCAACGGGTTCGCGGTAACGTCACCTTCCTTGAACTGTGCAAATCACCAGAGCTCTGCGTGGAGGTTACCCTACAGCCGATCGACCTTTTCGGCATGGACGCGGCGATCCTCTTTTCCGACATTTTGATCCTCATGGAGGCGATGGGCGCCCCCCTGGATTTTCATGAGGGACGCGGCCCAATCTTTGCCACCACCGTCCGTGACCAGGCGGCTGTCGACCGGCTGCGGATTCCCGAGGCCGACGAGGCGACCGGCTTCGTCATGGAGACCATCCGCCTGCTCCGCCGCGAACTGCGGGTGCCGCTGATCGGTTTTGCCGGAGCGCCCTTCACCTGTGCCACCTACCTGATTGAAGGCGGGTCTTCCAAGGTTTTCTGGGAAACCAAGAAGATGATGTTCACCGCCCCTGAGCTGTTTCACGCCCTGATGACGAAAATCACCACGGCAACCATCGACTATCTCCAGGCCCAGGCCAGGGCCGGGGCTCAGGCCCTGCAGCTTTTCGACAGCTGGGCGGGGATTCTTGCCCCAAAAGATTTTGCCGAATTTGCCCTCCCCTATGTCCGCCAAATCATCACCGCCCTGCGCGGTTTTGACCTGCCGCTGATCTATTTTGCCAATAATGGCGCAACCCTCATCGAGCTTTCGCTGACCTCTGGCGCAGATGTCATCGGGCTTGACTGGCGGATCAACATTGGTGAAGCGATAAAAAGGGTTGGGAAAAGAGCGGTGCAGGGCAATCTCGACCCCTTTGCTCTGCTGCTTCCGCGAGACCGCCTCCGGGCACGGATCAGCCAACTTCTCGAAGACGCCCGGGATGCCCACGGGCACATTTTCAATCTGGGTCACGGTATCCACCAATTCACCCCTCCGGAACAGGTGCGGATTGCCGTCGATACGGTCCATGAATTGAGTAGCCGGTAAAACCGATCGGCACCTGGACATGCGCATACCGACCGTCACCCAGTGCCTTGAGTTTTTCGACCGCTACCGGATGCTCGACAATATCCGGCTACACTCCCTGATTGTCGCCCAAGTTGCTGGAACTCTTATCGACGGACTGGTTGCCGCTGGCCGGGTCGAAAAGCGGCCGACCAACCGGCGGCAGGTAATCGCCGGGGCGCTGCTCCACGACATCGCCAAAAGCATCTGTCTTGAAGATGGCCGGCGCCATGCCGAAGTCGGCCGGCAGATCTGCCGTGATCTTGATTTTGCCGAGATCGGTGAAATCGTTTTCGAACATGTGGTGCTCAGCCGTTTCACCCCTGAATTGTATCGACGGGGCATATTCGGGACCAAGGAACTGGTGTACTATGCCGATAAACGGGTCCGTCACGATCAGGTGGTCAGCCTGGCCGACCGGCTCGATTATATCATCACCCGTTACGGTAACAGCGACCCAAGCCGGATCAGCTTTATCCGTCGCAATTTTCAGCAGACTCTGCTTCTTGAAGAGCTGCTCTTCCAGTTCCTTGACTTCTCCCCGGCAGAACTGGTCAGCCAGCTTCCGGCACAAACCGACTGGCTCGAGGCAAGCCTGCCGGGACGGCGGGAGGCGCCACCCCCCTTTGCCGGCAAAGAAGGAGAAACGATACACCAAGCAAAGCCCTTGACATAACAGGCCAGACTTGGGATAACAAAGAACTTTTCCCTGTCAAAAAATGAGGTTTATCCCGGGACAACCCGGAAAGTCGATAGTTTTCCTATCCAACCAAAATTTGCACAAGGAGGCACAATTGATGAGACAGTTATGCAAGGTTGTTCCCACGCTGGTCGCCGCTTTCTGCCTGACCACCGGGGCCGCGATGGCCGGAACCTTGGAGGATGTCCGGGCAAAAGGATTTATCCAGGCCGGCGTCAATGGCGATCTATTCGGTTTTGCCAAGCCCGATGAAAAAGGGGTATGGAAAGGGCTCGATGTCGACACCGCCCGAGCAATTTCCGCCGCCGTTTTCGGCGATGCCGACAAGATCAAATACACCCCGCTCACGGCCAAAACCCGCTTTACCGCCCTGCAGTCCGGCGAAGTTGACGTCCTCACCCGAAATGCCACCCAAACCCTCAGCCGGGATACCGATCTCGGTCTTGACTTCGCCCAGGTCAACTTCTACGATGGCCAGGGCTTTCTCGTCCCGAAACAACTCGGGGTGACCAGTGCGACAGAACTCGACGGCGCCTCGGTCTGTGTCCTTCCCGGTACCACCACCGAACAGAATGTCGCCGACTACTTTCGGGTAAAGAACATGAAGATGAACCCGGTGGTCATCGAAAACACCGCCGAACTTGCCAAGGCCTTCTTTGCCGGACGCTGTGACTGCATGACCTCAGACGCTTCGCAGCTGGCGGGAATCCGGGCCGTTGCCCCGACCCCGGCCGACTATGTGATTCTGCCGGAGATCATCAGCAAAGAGCCGTTGGCACCAGCGGTGCGGCATGGCGACAACCAATGGAAGGACATTGTCAACTATTCGGTGCTGGCTCTGATTGAGGCAGAGGAGTTGGGAATCACCTCAGCCAATGTCGACGAAATGCTCAACAGTACCGATCCGAAAATTCAGCGTTTCCTCGGAGTTACCCCGGGAAATGGCAAAGCTCTCGGCCTTGACGAAAAGTGGGCCTACAACATCATCAAGCAGGTCGGCAACTACGCTGAAGTGTTCGAGCGCAACGTCGGTGTTGACACCCCGCTGATGATCGAGCGCGGGCTGAATGCCCTGTGGACCAATGGCGGGCTGATGTATTCACCGCCCTTCAAGTAAAGCCTAAAGCGGGCTGGCGCCCGCAACCCAAGGACGATGATCCCCTCCCACTGCAGAAGAGGGGATAAGTACCTTCACAAGGATCATTCCTCCAAACTCGGCCAGCCCCGGAATCCCCCGGGGCCGGCCGTTTCTGAAAAAGTTCGAGTGGTTAGCAGCTCGCTTGCAAGGTGACTATGCACAACACGAATGCGGAAAAAATCCCCTTTCTGCGTGATCCCGACAAGTTGGCCATCCTCTACCAGCTGCTCACCGTAATCGGTATCGGCCTGCTCAGCTACTACCTCATCTCCAACACCCTCACCAACCTCGAAAAGCAAAATATCTCCACCGGTTTCAGTTTTCTCGAACGAGAGGCGGCTTTTGAGATCGGCGAGACCCTGATCAGCTACTCAGCCGCGGATTCCTACGGCAAGGCGCTGCTGGTTGGCTTCCTCAACACCCTGATTGTCTCTTTCATCGGCATTGTCCTTACCGTTTTACTCGGTACGGTACTCGGCATTGCCCGACTTTCCAGCAACTGGCTGGTAGCCAGGCTTTCGGCGATCTATATCGAAGTTTTTCAGGACATTCCGATCCTCCTCCAGCTCTTTTTCTGGTACGCATTTTTCTACGAAATCCTTCCCGGCCCCCGCCAGGCCCTGGCTCCACTGCCTGGGGTTTTTCTCTGTAATCGAGGACTGATATTCGGGGTACCGGCATGGCACACTGCCTATCAGTACGCGATCCTTGCCCTGGTACTCGGCGGTATTATCGTCTTTTTCCTCAAGCGCTGGGCAACCGCCCGGCAGGCAGCGAGTGGGCAGATTTTCCCACTTTTTCGAGCATCTCTGCTCATCCTCACCCTGCTGCCGCTGATCGCCTGGTGGCTGGGGGGTGCGCCAACAACCATGAGTGTCCCGGAATTAAAGGGTTTTAACTTTCAAGGTGGGATAAACATCAGCCCGGAATTTACCGCCCTGCTTCTCGGCCTGGTACTCTATACTGCAGCCTTTGTCGCCGAGGTAGTCCGTGCCGGAATTCAGTCGGTCGGCAAAGGACAGCGGGAAGCCGCTCTCTCCATCGGCCTGCGTCAGGGGCAGGTTCTCAACCTGGTGATTCTCCCTCAGGCGCTGAGGGTTATTGTTCCACCCCTCACCAGCCAGATGCTCAACCTGACCAAAAACAGTTCCCTGGCGGTGGCCATCGGTTACCCTGATTTTGTCTCGGTAGCCGGAACCACCATCAACCAGACCGGCCAGGCGATTGAAGGCGTCGCGCTGATTATGGTCGTCTATTTGATCTTCAGCCTGTCGACTTCTGCCTTTATGAACTGGTACAATAAAAAAATCGCGCTCGTGGAA
>JAZBOD010000439.1:0-6510 GCA_036350955.1 Desulforhopalus sp.
GCATCAAGTGATGCCATACATGCGCCTGATCAGCCTCGATATACCGTGCAGCATCAAGTTTTTCGTTCTGGCTCATCTCCATGCCCCCTTGTTAATTGTTATGTTTAGGAAAAGTGCAACCCCAAAACAGATGGCCAACAACAGAGTCTATTTTCTTGCGGCTATACATTGCACAACCAGCCGTATCACCCTGCAACCGAGACATTTGTCTAGACATGTTTTCCACAGATTCCGCCGGTTGTCAAAACCTTTTTTGCTCGGAAAATCGTTTTGCCAAGACTATTCAACCGAGATTCCATCTGCCAGAATTGCGGTGGTCGGCTGACCATCCCCGACCTGCCGTTGGGGTAGCGACATGGTTTCGACAACCGGAGGCCGTGCTCGCCAATCTGCCTTTTCTGCCGCGATGGAGTTTCAAGCACCACCAGACGACCCATCAACCTCCAGTGGCAGGCTTGGATTATGCAACAGCGGGAGATCTTCATACCCCGTTGTGCCTTCAGTCCAAGGGTTGAGAAAAAACTGCGGCGGCGGAGAGTTTTTTACATACTTTGTCTAGACATGAATTGTGTTCTCTGGTACTATACCCCATATTCCCCCCATGGGGGGATGAGCAGCGCGTGGAAATAGCGCTCCAAGGATAAGCAAAACCAATTTATCGAGCCAGGACAACCCCGTCTCAAAAGATGTCCCATACAGTACTTCCCAGCAACTCAAGTCAATAGAGGAGATTCGCCATGAAAATGACCACAGAAGAAGCATTTGTTAAAGTTCTGCAGATGCACGGCATTGAGCACGCATTTGGTATTATCGGTTCCGCCTTCATGCCGATTTCCGATCTTTTCCCACAGGCTGGGATAACTTTCTGGGATGCCGCCCACGAGTGCAACGCCGGGATGATGGCCGATGGCTACAGCCGATCCTCGGGGAAGATGGCGCTGTGTATTGCCCAGAATGGTCCGGGAACCACCAACTTCGTCACTCCGATCAAAACCGCCTACTGGAACCACACCCCGATGCTCCTGGTCACCCCGCAGGCGGCCAACAAGACCATCGGCCAGGGCGGATTCCAGGAGATCCCGCAAATGGCCCTTTTTGCCGATATCGTCTGTTACCAGGAGGAGGTCCGTGACCCATCCCGGGTCGCCGAAGTTCTCAACCGGGTAATCGAAAAGGCCCGCCGCGGCTCGGCCCCGGCCCAGTTGAATATTCCCCGCGACATGTGGACCCAGGTTATCGACATTGAATTGCCGCAAATTGTTCGTTTTGAGCGTCCCTGCGGCGGAGCCACGGCAATCGCTGAAGCGGCGAGACTGCTCTCCCAGGCCAAATTCCCGGTGATTCTCAATGGCGCAGGTGTCGTCCTCGGCGGGGCAATCAACGCCGCCAAAGCCCTCGCCGAACGGCTGAGTGCCCCGGTCTGCTGCAACTATCAGCACAACGATGCCTTCCCCGGCTCCCATCCGCTTTTTGCCGGTCCGCTTGGCTATAATGGTTCCAAAGCGGCCATGGAGCTGATCGCCAAGGCCGATGTGGTTCTCGCCCTGGGTACCAGACTCAACCCGTTTTCTACTCTCCCCGGCTACGGCATCGATTACTGGCCGAAAAACGCCCAGCTGATCCAGGTGGACATCAATGCCGACCGGATCGGCTTGACCAAAGCAGTCGCCGTCGGCATTCAAGGGGACGCCGCGACAGTGGCGGAAAGGATTCTCGCCGAGTTGAGTGCCGATGCCGGAGATGCCGGTCGCAGTGCGCGGGAAGCACTGATCGCCGCGACCAAGGCCGGCTGGGCTCAAGAACTGGCAACGATGGACCATGAGGACGACGATCCAGGGACCACCTGGAACCAGCGCGCCCGGGCCAATGACCCAGACCGGATGTCGGTTCGGATGGCCTGGCGGGCAATTCTCAAAGCCCTGCCCAAAGAGGCGATCATCTCTTCGGATATCGGCAATAACTGCGCCATCGGCAACGCCTACCCGACCTTTGAAGAGGGCCGGAAATATCTTGCCCCAGGACTTTTTGGCCCCTGCGGTTATGGTTTTCCGGCAATTCTCGGGGCCAAGGTTGCCCAACCAAATACCCCGGTAGTCGGCTTCGCCGGCGACGGCGCTTTCGGCATCTCAATGAACGAAATGACCGCCTGCGGCCGGGAAAACTGGCCACCAATCACCATGGTCATTTTCCGCAATTACCAGTGGGGGGCAGAAAAGCGCAACTCAACCCTCTGGTACAACGACAACTTTGTCGGCACAGAACTCGACCGTGACGTCAATTATGCCAAAATCGCCGAAGCCTGTGGGGTAAAAGGCGTGCAGGCGACCACCATGGATGGGCTCACCGCAGCCCTGGCCCAAGCCATCGACGACCAACTGAACAACCAACAGACCACCTTTATTGAGGTACTCCTCAATCAGGAACTGGGCGAGCCGTTCCGGCGTGATGCGATGAAAAAACCGGTTCAGGTTGCTGGAATCAAAAAAGAAGATATGCAACCACAGCAGGTTTAGTCTCTCTGGAAATTACCTCAGTGCACCGATTTCCTCCCCTTTGCTGGAGGGGATCGGTGCACTTTGGTTACAGGCATCAACCAAGACCTTAAGCCGTGAGGGCAACCGTGGACAGCAAAAAGTTTGACCCGAAAAAGCTGGCAAAACTGAACAATCCCGAACGGCTAAAAGACATACCTCCTGACTATATCGGCGCAAAACTTGCTCTGGAACGGCCAGAGGTGCTGGTTGAAATCGGTGCCGGAACCGGGTTTTTCAGTATTGCCCTGCAGCATCACTTCAAACCTTCGCAAAGTTACGCCTGTGACATTTCGGCGACAATGATCGACTGGATGACCCGCAATGTTGCGCCCCTCCATCCCGCTATCCTGCCGGTGAAATGTGCGGAACATTCCGTGCCGCTTGATGACGAAATCGCCGATCTTCTCTATATGATTAATCTCCATCACGAGTTGGACGAGCCGGCCGCAACACTTGCCGAAAGTTTCCGACTGGTCAAGCCCGGTGGGACGCTTTTGATCATCGACTGGAAAAAACTCGAGATGAAGGAAGGCCCGCCGGAAGAGATTCGTTGCCATCCTGAGGTGGTCACAGAACAGCTTACCCAGGCAGGCTTTGGCAACATCGCCCTGTTCGATGAGCTGCCGAAGCATTTCATGGTTGTTGGCAAAAAATGATCTAAAGCTGATTTTTGCAGATCACTGCTTCAACAGCAGACTGCTTACAGCCTTTTCACCCGCTTCTCCCGGTCATTCCTGGCCAATGCCACCGATGTTGTCCTTTCTTCCCTGTTTTTTAATATCAATTTGACCAGCCTTGCCTAGACTGCCTGACCTTACCTCCAGTTGCGGCGCTTTCAGCCTGCAGCTCATTGCAGGGTGCGCACCGCGCACCAACCAGCAGGCCAAGGCAGCACAGTGGTGCGTATGACGCACCCTACGGCAACCGGAGAGGCCGGCAGACATGCCTCCCCAGCGGTGGAGCCTCTACCAGGGCCAATCAGTCTGCCGACCTCCATGCCAGGACTGAAGCTGTGGTCAACCAAGATTGATTTTCATGCTCGGTGAGAGCTTTCCCGTCATGGGGATGGGACAGGCAGGAAAAATCCCTTTTAAATAGTATAATATTAGAATATATTGTTCTTTACCAACCCCGGACCGATTGAGCCAGCGCACATTTTTTTGTCGCTTAACAAATTGAAATTAAAAGTGTATTTGTGTTTACTCCTGCCAGACCACATAACAAGACTACCGATATTATCATCGAGCGCATCCGCACCGCGATTCTCGAGGGAAAGCTGCGGCCAGGTGATCGCCTGCCTTCAGAAAAGGAACTGGGGGAAAAATTTGCGGTGAGCCGCCAGACCATGCGCGAATCATTGCGCGCTCTGGAACATCTCGGACTGATCACCCTGCGCAAAGGTTCGGGCGGAGGGGCATTTATTGTCGAGGTGGAGCGAGAGGTTGCTGTCCAAAACCTGGCCAACTACCTCTATTTCAAGGACCTCTCTATCACCAACCTCTCAGAATTACGGAGGATCCTCGAACCCTACGCCGCCCGATGTGCCGCCGCGCAGATCAGCACCGCCGACCTGCAGCGCCTGGAGACGATCAACCTCGAGACCCGACTGGGGATTGAACAGCAGGACAGTGAGGCTGTCACCAGAAGCGAAATCGAATTCCACCGGCTGATCGCCACGCAAACCAATAATCCGATTTTAATTCTCATCCTTGATTTCGTCGAAAAGCTTCTTGAGGATTTCAAAAAGATCCTGGAGCCCGACTATCCATTTATGGCCACCGTACTCCTCTCCCACGAAAAAATTTATCAGGCCATCAGTCTTGGCGACGGCGAAACTGCAGCGGCGGAAATGCTCGACCATGTCATCGACGTCGAACACTACCTCGCTGCTCTGCAGCAAAACAAAACCGGAAAAAGACTCTGGAAGAACTGTCTCCAGGCGGCCTAGCCCAACTAAACCGACCACTCCTGCCACTTCGGTGATTGTGCAGGATTCAATCCACCCCAACCGTAATGAGGGAAAAGATGTCTGATACCACCAACAGCAAATACCTGGTTGAAAGCGCAAAATCCGGCTCCCAGCCGCCAAAGTTGAAATACCATGCCGGGGGGATTTGGCGGGAATCAGCCACCGACACCTACATGAACTGCTACAACCCGTCGACGGGGGAGGTCATTGCTCTGGCCCCGCAATGCACTTCAGCCGAGGTGGAAGAGATCATCGCCAGCGCGGTCGCCGCATATCCAAAGTGGGCGGATACCCCGGTGAGCAAAAGGGTCCAGGTGCTGTTTCGGATGAAACAGCTGATCGATACCAATCTCGAAGAACTCACCTATCTCCTCGCCAAAGAGATGGGTAAGGCGTGGCAGGAGGCGATGGGCGACATCCTCAAAGTCAACGAGGTGGTCGAGTTTGCCTGCGGTGCCCCGCATCTGATGAAGGGTGAGTCGCTGATGCAGGTCTCCACCGGTTACGACACCGTGCAGTATCACCAGCCGATCGGGGTCTTTGCCGGGATAGCGCCGTGGAATTTCCCGGCGATGATTCCCCACGGCTGGATGACCCCGATCTGTATCGCCACCGGCAACTGCATGGTGCTCAAGGCCGCCAGCTACGTCCCGCAATCCTCACTGCGGATGATGGAACTGTGGCAGGAAGCGGGAATCCCGGACGGAGTGATCAACGTCTTCACCGCCGGCCGTGACCAGGCGGAGATACTCCTGCGCCATCCTGATATCAAGGGGGTTTCCTTTGTCGGCTCAACCAAGGTTGGCAAACACATCTACTCCACTGCGGCGGCCAACGGCAAAAGGGTCCAGGCCCTCACCGAGGCGAAGAATCACGCCCTGGTTCTGCGTGACTGCAAACTGGAACGGACCGTGCGGGGAATCATCAATGCTTTCTGCGGCTGTGCCGGCCAGCGTTGCATGGCCCTGCCCACCATCGTCGTCGAAAACGCCATTGCCGACGAACTGGTTACACTGCTGAAAAAACTGGTGCCCGAATCAAAACTTGGCAAGGCCTACGAAAAGTCAACGGTGATGGGTCCGGTGGTTAATGAAGGGCATCGCAAATTCGTCACCGACTGGATCGAAACCGGCATCAAGGAGGGGGCGAAACTGGTGGTGGATGGCCGGAATCCGGCGGTTCCCCCGGGCTGCGAAGAGGGGTTCTTTATCGGCCCGACGATCTTTGATCATGTCACCGAAGAGATGACCATCGGCCAGGAGGAGGTCTTTGGCCCGGTGCTCTGCATCAAGCGGGTAGACTCCTTTGAAGAGGGGCTGCAGGTGATGAACGCCAACCGTTTCGCCAACGGATCGGTGATCTATACCCAGAACGGCTTCTACGCCCGGGAATTTGCCAAACGAACCGATGCGGGAATGGTCGGGATCAATGTCGGGATTCCTGTACCGCTCGGCATTTTTGGTTTCACCGGACACAAACAGTCATTCTTTGGCGATCTCCATGTCATGGGCCGGGATGGTTTCGCCTTTTTCACCGAAACCAAAAACGTCACCCATACCTGGTTTTCAGAAAATAGCGAGATCTCCGCCAAGGTAGATACCTGGGACGGGACAATCACCTCCCTGCCCGAAAGCAAATAATTCGCTCCTCGCACCCGGATAATCAACGGCAAAAAGAAAAAAGGTGCGCCCGCTTCTTCCGGGAGAACCGGAGCGGACGCACCTTTTCCTACCTTGGTTGAGATACAACCTCAGCTTCCCTGACCTGCTTAACCAGCTGAACAGGTCAGAGAATGTTTTCCAATCCTACTCAATTTCACCGATATCTTTCAAGAATTCGGTCCACAAGCGCACGCCCTCGGCACTCCGCTCCGATTTTTCGGCAACCTTCGGCCAGACATCACTGATTGATTTTGCCCGCATTCTTTTGACCTCTTCCTCGGGAAGGTAGATCACCTCACCGCCGGCCTTGACCAGTATCTCCAAAGCCTCGTCGACGCCCTGAGCA
>JAZBOD010000440.1:0-2918 GCA_036350955.1 Desulforhopalus sp.
CCCGTCGGGTAGAAGTAAGTCCCACGGATCGGGTCTATGGCGAGTTCACCAATGCCTCGGCCCTGCTGATCACCGTCGGGCTTAATTACCGGTTCTAACTTTTATCCCTCCATTTGCCCCCGGGCTTCTGGGGCAAATGGGGGCAATCAGCAAGCGGCTAGAGGCCGCGGAGGTATTCCGGCTTAAAGCCAACTGCACCTTGCCGCGCTTTGGCGATCAATGCAAGAACCGCCTCTCTGTCCCCGGGGAGCCGGGCCTTGATCGGCAGGTAATTCGAGGCGTGGTTGGCATGAAAATAGCCGTCGCTCAGTTCGGTATGGGCAAACATCGTTGCCAGTTCGGCAAGCATCTCATCGGCTCCGGGCAAGTTGAATTCACCCCTCTGCGCGGCAACGTACAGCGGGGTACCTGGACTCAGCATCAGGCTCAGCGCCCCAACATACTCCGGGTCGATGGCGGTAAGTGCCCGGCCGGTCGCCAGGGCATGCTGCTGAGAATCTTCCCGTCCAGCGATGCCCAGCAACACCGTAACCGACAGCTTGATCCCGGCGGCGCGCAGCTTTTTCCCCATGGCGATGATCTCCGCACTGTTGGCCCCCTTGTTGATCCTCTCGAGGGTCGAGTCGTCCCCCGATTCCAGACCAAGGTAGGCGATACCCAATCCCTGCTCGTGCAGTTCGCACAGTTCTTCAGGGCTTTTCTGGCGGATGTTTCTGGCATTGGCGTAGGTCCCGACTCTGTTCACCCAGGGAAGTTTGGTGCGGATGGCGGAGAGAATGTTCAGTAGCCTCTTCTGGGGGAGGACCAGGGCATCACCGTCACAGAGGAAGAGTCGATTCTGCCGTCGGCAGTGGCGGGCGGCAAAGTCGATGTCGGCCAGGACGGTCTGCTCATCTTTGACCGAGAAGCGGCTGTTCCTGTACATACCGCAGAAGGTGCATTTATTGTGCGAGCAGCCGGTGGTGATCTGCAAGAGGATTGAGGAGGCTTCGCTGGGAGGTCTGAAGATGTTACCCTGGTAGTCCATATCGTTACCGGTTGGAAGAATTACCTTGATGAATGACCCCATTGCGGGCCGGCGTCCGCAGCCCAAGGGTGATAATCCCCTCCCACAGCAGAGGGGATAAGGACTTTTACGAAATGCATTCTAAAAAGCATGAAATGAATTTCTCAGGTACAAAGCGGGCTGTCGCCCGCAACCCAAGGGCGATAATCCCCTCCCACAGCAGAGGGGGTAAGTACTCTTACGAAATTCATTCCAAACAACACGAAATGAATTTCTCAGGTACTAAAACCAAAGAGAGCACGAATTAGGCAGTAAACGATAGGTGTTATCTGCCCAAAGGCAAGTGTTTCGGTAGGTAAAGGAGAGGTGGAGGATGAGTACACAAGAGGGTCCGCAGGAGTATCCGCATCTGTTCCAGCCCCTTGATCTTGGTTTTGTCACCCTGAAGAACCGGGTACTGATGGGCTCGATGCACACCGGTCTCGAAGAGGAAAAGGGCGGCTTTGCCCGGATGGCCGCTTACTACGCCGCCCGGGCAGCCGGGGGGGTCGGCCTGATTGTCACCGGTGGGGTGGCGCCCAACCGAGCCGGCTGGGTGGCTCCTTTCTCGATCCGGCTGGCCAGCCGCGCTCAGGTGAAAAATCACCGGCTGGTGACCGAAGCGGTGCACCAGGCAGGGGGGCGGATCTGCATGCAGATTCTTCATACCGGACGCTACGGGTACCACCCCTTATGTGTCGCCCCGTCGCCGATCAAGGCGCCGATCAACCGCTTCCGCCCCCGGGCACTCAGCGAACGGGGAATCCGTTCGACAATTGCCGATTTCATCACATCGGCGACCCTTGCCCGGGAGGCCGGTTACGATGGCGTGGAGATCATGGGTTCGGAGGGCTATCTGATCAACCAGTTTATCGCCGGCAAAACCAACCTGCGCAGTGATGCCTGGGGGGGCAGTTTTGCCGGGCGGATTCGTTTTGCTCTGGAAATTGTCCGTGGAGTGCGCCAGGCGGTGGGCAGTGACTGGCTGGTGATCTACCGTTTGTCGATGCTCGATCTGGTCAAGGGCGGTTCTACTTGGGAAGAGGTGGTGGAACTGGCTCAGGCGGTTGAACAGGCCGGGGCAACGCTGATCAATACCGGGATTGGCTGGCACGAGGCCCGGATTCCGACCATCGCCACCATGGTTCCCCGGGCCGGTTTCGCCTGGGTGACCAGACGGCTGATGGGCCAGGTCGGTATCCCGCTGATTGCCACCAACCGGATTAATCTGCCGGAGGTAGCCGAAGCGGTACTCGCCGAGGGCTGCGCCGATATGGTGAGCATGGCCCGGCCCTTTCTTGCCGATCCCAACTGGGTGGAAAAGGCCCGGCAGGGGCGAAGAAACGAGATCAATGTCTGTATCGGCTGTAACCAGGCCTGCCTCGACCAGATTTTCACCGGCAAGACCGCCAGCTGCCTGGTCAACCCTCGGGCCTGCCGGGAAACCCTGATGCCATTCAAGCCGGCAAAGCTTGCCAGGAGGGTCGCGGTAGTCGGCGCCGGCCCCGCCGGGCTGGCCTGTGCGGTGACCGCGGCGGCCAGGGGGCATCGGGTTACCCTCTTTGAAGGAGATGGGGAGATCGGTGGCCAGTTCCGGCTGGCCAGACGGGTGCCGGGTAAGGAGGAATTTGCCGAGACCCTCCACTACTACCGGCGGCAACTCGACCTGCATGCGGTTGATCTCCGGCTCAACACCCGCGCGAGGATTGAGGATCTGGAAGAGTATGACGAAATTATCTTAAGTACCGGCGTGGTTCCGCGGCGAATCGAGCTTGCGGCAGCAGAGTCCGGCGTCGGCCCCCGGGTAAGTCTCTACAGTGAGGTGCTTGGCGGCGAGCGGCAGCTTGGTCGGCGGGTGGCGATAATTGGAGCC
>JAZBOD010000441.1:0-3023 GCA_036350955.1 Desulforhopalus sp.
CTGTACTCCTTTGCTGCCAGAAGCTGGCCGGCTGATTGAGCGGATCAAAAATGGTCTGCGCTACTATAACAAAGCTGCCCGGTGAAAGCCAGTTCGCTGACTGGAGTCTTTGTTCTTAGTCGACTGCCGCGACCTCAACCCAGTCACCGCTGGCAATCGACACCTGGCAGGCGTGGCAGAGGCGCACGGCGGCCAGTCCCTCTCCGGCGGGAATCGGGTTGGCCCCTTTACCGAGCAGGAAACGGTGCCACTCCTCAAGCAGGGGGAGGATGGTCGGACCAGGGGCGGCAACCGGCAGGTTGCGGATGGCTGCACCCTGCACTTCCTGCAGCGTGCCGTGGATCTGGTCACCCTGCAGCTGGCCGTCAGCACAGACAAACTCAAAACGGCCGCAGCGGGCCGGGGCGAGCTTGCCGGCATCGATCACCCCCCGGCCACCTCGAGAAAGGACAATTTCGGCGGTGAGCAGATCTTCCAGCTGCCGGTTATGGACCCTGGCCTGCGATGCCCTAACCCGGACGATCTCATCAGCGCAGATAAAGCGCAGGGCATCGAAAAGATGGACCGCAGTATGGTAGATCACCCCGCCTCCGGCAATCTGCGGTTCGGCCAGCCAGGGCAGGGTGGACGGTTCAAGACGATGACAGGCGGAGAGGGCGTAGAGCTGCCCCATCCTGGACAGCTGTTCCTTGAGCGCCAGGACGATGCTGTTGTAGCGCAGGGTCTGGGCAATGGTCAACGGCACCCCCTGCCCGGCAAAAAGGGCGACCAACCGCTCCGCCTCCGGGTAATCGGTGGTGAGCGGCTTTTCCAGGAGCAACGGTTTTTTTTCCTGGGCGCAGAGCCGGCCAATCGCCGGGTTCAGGTCGGGGGTCGTGGCGCTGATCACCACATCGACCGCTCTCGACGAGACCAGTTCGCGCCAGTCGGGATACCAGGTGGCGCGCCACAATTCTGCCTGCTGCCGCCCTTGATCACTGCGCCGGCTGATTGCCGTCAGGGCAAAGTTCTCCGGCAAGTCCTCGCTGATATGCCGGGCATAACGGCTGCCGTGTTTCCCGGTGCCGATGATCCCCACGCGGAGTTGTTGTCCCATGATCGCCCCTTGCTCCTTTTTCAGCCAGCCAGCCCCTGCCGGGTCGGAAATATTGACCCGGCAGGGGGACACCGCATTACACCTTCTTCAGGCGGCCGGTCTGTTCAGCTCTTTTTCTCTCCTGGTTGAGGCTTGCCCGGATGCGCAGCGCCCGCTGAAAGCCATCCCAATCCCTGACCACCAGGATACTCTCCCGAAAACAGCTCATCTCCATTTTGTCCATGCTTTCCTCCATGTCAACAGGTTCGACCCGGAGAAGACAAAAGCCCCCGGATCAGTTATCTGATCTGGGGGCCCTGATTTCACCACAGACAGGCATGTTTCTCCCTGATCCACGGGGAGAACAGCTTCCACGTCGGGGCAGGTATTCTGACTTCCGGTTCACTCTACTCATCACCCCTTCCCGGATTGCGCATCCAGTGGTTCTGGTGATTTTCGTCCCCGGTTACAGCGGCGGGCCCGTCCCGGAATTACACCGGGTTCCCTCTTGCGGTTGCTGCGGCTGACCACAGCAACACCCTGACCCTTTCTCTCTACCACCCGCACGGGTTAAAGGTCAAGCACAGAGTACCCGGAGGTTACAGCGTCTGCTGCCGACGGATCTCGGCAAGCATTGTTCTGCCCCCCTGGGCGAGGATCGCCTCGCCAACCCTCTCCCCCAGTGCCTCCGGCTGGTCTGTCGAACCCTGTTGGCTGACGCAGAGAATCCGCCTGCCATCAAGGCTGGCCAGACCAGCGGTCAGGCTCAACTCATCCCCCTGCTTGACGCAGCAGCCAAAGGCGGGGATCGAACAACCTCCTTCGAGTTTTTTCAAGAAAGCGCGCTCGGCGAGCAGGCACATTTCGCTTTCGGGGTGGTTGAGACAGGCACGGATCTTCGCCTGTTTTTCCGCGGGCAGGGTGACCGCCGCCTCGATAGCGATACAGCCCTGGCCAACCGGCGGGACAAACACGGTGGGATCAAACTCCTTGACGATCATCGCTTGGTAGCCCATCCGTTTTACTCCGGCGTAGGCGAGGATCAGCGCATCACAGGCGCCCTCCTGCATCTTGCGGATCCGGGTCTGCAGATTGCCGCGCATCTCGACAATCTCCACGTGGGGATAATGATGGCGGAGCAGAGCCCGACGACGCACCGATGAAGTACCGATCACCAGTGGCCGATCAGGGTCGGCAAGGTCGATATCCACCTTGTCGCTGAGCAGGACATCGGTAAATTTTTCCCGTTCGGTAAAGGCTATCAGGGCAAAGCCCTCAGGCAAATGGGACTGCATGTCCTTGGCGCTGTGCACGGCGATATCGGTCACCCCGCCGGCCAACTGTTCCTCAAGTTCTGCGGTAAACACCCCCTTGCTGCCGATTTTGGCTATGGAGGTATCGAGGATCCGGTCGCCAATGGTCTCCATGGCGGCAATACGGGTCGTCATCCCGGCGCCATGGAGCAGGTCGGCCACCGTTTCTGTCTGCCACATAGCCAACAGGCTCTTTCGGGTGCCAATTGTTATCAGTGAATTACTCGTCATCAATCCTCTTCTCCGGCCGGGACCGGCTAACCCGGCCGCGGAATTTTATACAGGCCATCCGCCTCGCGCAGATGTCCGGCCAAGATAAAGGAGAGCGGGAGAAAGTGCAAGCCTCTCCGCGCTGTCTGGTATTGCCTGGCGGGGATTATCGACCGCCCGGCCATTGCCTCTCCAAGGGAAAATCAGTACAGTTGAACTATGAGACTGCTTTTCTACAACATACGTTACGGCACCGGACACGGCAACGGCTACCATCTGCCTTTGCCCTACGCCGGTTTTTTCAAGAGAACGGCGGTAAATCTGCAGCGGATTATCGCCTTTATCGCCGCACAGAACCCGGACATTGTTGCCCTGGTCGAGGTCGATACCGGTTCCTACCGCTGCGGCTACTGCTGCCAGGCGGA
>JAZBOD010000442.1:0-9030 GCA_036350955.1 Desulforhopalus sp.
GATGATTTTCGACAATATCGCCCAGGAGTTGGAACCAAAACAGGGAAAGGCTGGTAAGTACCACCCCCTTGCCGGGAACCGGGGTGTCCATCACTACATCATAGGCGGATATGCGGTAACTGGCCACCATCAGTAACTTGTCGTCATGGCCGGGGATTGCGTACATGTCTCGCACCTTGCCGCGGTGGATGAGGTGCAGCCCGGGAAAATCGGTATACTTTACCGCTGTGGTCATCTGCTCATTCTCCTTGTCATTGCAATAGGGTTATTTCTGTGCCGCGTTCGGGGTGAACCGAGGGATAGAGGTCACAGGCCGGATTATCATAAGCCATAAGTTCCGCGGTCAGGGAGCCAATCACAATTTTTGAGTTGACCCGCAGCGGAACCCGGCACACATCGTCACTGTACCAGATCACCGTATCGCCCTTTTTATCGTAGAGTCCCTTAAAGGTCATTACCGGCATGATTTCCACGGCTCGGACCGGACCGAGGACCGTCTCGGAGAACTCTTTGATTCCGACAACGTTAACCACTACGGGCACCCTCCTTTTATCGGCAAAGGTCGGGACAATAAAATGCGCACCGGGAAAAAAAGACATCAAACGGCTGTTAAAAAAAGAAGAAAATTCGTTGTTTACCGGTCCGTCAACCCGATACTCCCCTGCCGGCTTACCGTTTTTTTGCAGGACGATCAGCCCCTCATCCTGGTGGTAATCGGTAACCCGATGGGCTCGATAGGAGTAGCCTTCCCGCTGCCAGACCTCATAATGGTAGGGTAGTCTTTGTGGTCCTCGGACCCGGGTAACATGAAGATCATGTACCGGATAGACCAGGTTCAACGCACCGTTTCTCGTCGTCACCAGTGCCTTGATCTGATAATGGTCGGGACCATCGGCCAGGGCGGTTACTTCAAGATGGAGTTCGCCGATTTTAATCCCCCCGGTCCAGGAGATATCGTATACCAGATGTTCGGCACCGGAGTAGCCGATGACCAGCAACGCTGGGTCAATCTTTGCGGGGATGAGGTTGTCCTGATCGAAAGAGACGGGCTCTTCGGTGGCCTGACTTGTGCCGACCACCAGCCAACAGACCAGAGTGAGCACCAGGACACCCAGTGGCCGACACATCGGCAAAGCGGTTGAAGTAGACCGGGCCGGTCGCCCCAATCTGGCCTTGGGGAGGGGCATCAGTACAGGTGGGAAAAGAATTTCAGAGGGAGCGCCTGGGGGCTGCCTTCGCCGCGAGTGATGGTATACTGGACAAAAGTCTCCAGCGCTTTTCGCTTGACCCCGCTGAGGTCATATTCCATGGCCGCGAGGTACTCGCAGCAGCGGTTCTTGGCCATGGGAATCCGCATCGCGGTATTGTTGCTTACCGCAGCAAGATCGGCAATTCCCGCGTCCCGGCAACGTAATAACTCTCGGTGGACTGCAATGACCGTGTCTTCGCGTTGTCGGCAAAATTCTTCGCGGACCGCAAAGACTCCCAGTACCACCGGCAGAGTGGTCTCACGCCGCCAGATATCGACCAGATCGTACTGGTACAAAAAGGTCGATTTTTCCAGAATCCGCAGGGCATCATCCCCGGCGGCAAGGAGCGCTTTAAAGCCTTTTTCCGCCCCGCTTTGCACCTTGCCGAGGGTGTAAACCGGCCGGACACCGCGGAACTCTTCAAGAACAATGTGCAGCAATCCCAAAGCGGTCGCCGAATCGGTATCAACAAAAACCGGAACTCCGTTCAGTTGATCCAGCGGGATATGGGAAAAGAGAAACACCGAGCCGGCTTGACCACAGGCACTTATTGACAAACCGGAAAGAATCTGAAACTTCTCGGGATAACGGGCATAGGCCGCGACGGAGAGAAACCCCATGTCGATCTGCCCTTTTTCGAGCATCGTGTCAAGGGCGGCCGGCGAGCCGCCAAAGAGCTGCCAGTCACCGCAATCTACACTGTTTTCCCACGGCCCGGCGATCGGCGCGGCATTAACACAACTCAACAGGCCAATTCTGGTGATCAACTCTCCTGCATTTTCCATAGGATGGCGACCTTCTCGCCCAGCTTCTTTTACCACTTATCTCGGATAATTCTGCTGTTTGGTACCGGTTCTGCACTCTTCTTCTGCGGAACATTTCCGCTTCCGGTCATGGCGGCAACCCCACGACACGGATGGATTTCCCGGTGGTAATGAACCGGAAATGCCCATCAGTCGATAAAAAATTTCAGTTTCTCCCGGCGGCTGGAGTGACGCAACCGGTTGAGGGCCTTTTTCTCGATCTGCCGGATACGCTCTCTGGAGACATTGAACAGCTTACCAATCTCTTCCAGGGTGTACTCGGCCTTTTCACCGATACCGAAACGGAGGCGGATGATTTTTTCTTCCCTCTCGCTCAAGGTCTCGAGAATATCATTTACCCGGCCGGAGAGTTCGCGGGTCTGCACGGCATCGTAGGGTGACTGCGATTCCTGATTTTCGAGGAAGTCACCCAGGGTGGAATCATCATCACCAACCGGAGTCTCCAGAGAGATAGGCTCTCTTGATGCTTCAAGGATAGAGAGAATTTTATCCATCGGCAAATTGGTTGCCTTGGAGATCTCCAGAGGTGTCGGCTCCCGGCCAAGCTCTTTGAACAGGGCGTAGAAGGCCTTGAAGAACTGGCTGCGTAACTCGAGAAAGTGGACCGGCAGACGGATTGTCCGGGTTTTGTCAAGAATCGCCCGGGTGATCGCTTGACGGATCCACCAACTGGCGTAGGTCGAAAACTTGTTGCCCTTGGTGTAGTCAAAACGAAAAACTGCCCGCATCAGGCCAAGATTGCCCTCTTGGATCAGGTCGGCCAGGGTCAGTCCCTGGTGCATGTACCGCTTGGCGATCGACACCACCAGGCGCAGGTTTGCCCTGATCATGGTGTCCTTGGCGACTTCGATCGAGCGGCTGTAGGCCTCAAGCTTGGCTTGAAGTTCAAAAAGTTCTCGGATATCGGGGTATTTTTTCGCAGCGCTGATGATATTGTAGCGCATAAAATTCAGCTGCTGCTTTTTCGGTTTCAGGGTCGGGTCGCGTTTTTCCCAGAGATCGATTCTTTCGCGCAACACCACCAGCTCCTTGACCCCGGAGGCGTCTTCGCGGATTGCCGCAATAATTGCTTCAAACCCCTGACGAATGGTTTTACTGTACTTGGCCTCTTCATCGGGGGTAAGCAGGTCGAATCGCCCCATTTCCCGAAGGTAGGTGGTTGTCGTCTCCTCCGCCTCGTGGCTCTCTTCTTCAGAAAGAACCACCTCATCTTCCTGGCTGCTCTCTTGCTGACCCTCCACTTTTTCCCAAATTTCTCCAGAGAGGGTACGCTTTTCGCCACTCTTTTCCACGGTGACAATCTCAATCGAATGCGCACCGAGAAAGTTGAATATCGATTCTATCTCATTGGGATCCTTGATTTCGTCTGGCAACAGCTCGTTGAGGTCATCAAAGCTAATACAGCCCTCTTCCTTCCCGGCCTTCAAAAGGTTTTCTTTTAGTTCAGGCAGCACCAGTGATCCACTCCATAGCTAAATTTCAAAGACTATCCCTCGAAACCCGGTTACACAGCTCTCGAAAAGAGTCTCCAGCGATCTGAATGGCGATTGTGTTGAGCGTTTTGGCAAAAAAAAAGCCAGCGAAGAGAAATTCGCGAGCAGACAGTATTTTTCACAAGAGCTCATTTGTACACCATGAGGCTGTAAAAGGCAAACATATTAGCCTTACCCCCTGCCATGTCGGCCATTTTTACTTCCTTCAATTTCATGGCAGTGTATACTATAGCCTTGATCAATCGAGATTCAAGATGGGGTTGAGCGTTTTCTTAACCTCTATCGGCTGGTTTACCAGCAGCACCCCCTCGTTCTTTCCCTTATTTCCAGGTTATCTTATGCTCCAGCAGCGTTCAAGCGGTATACTTGCCCATATCAGTTCCCTTCCTTCGGCACACGGTATTGGCGATATCGGCATTTCCAGCCGAATATTTCTCGACTTTCTTGCTGATGCGGACCAGGGATGCTGGCAATTTCTCCCTACCGGGCCTACCCATCCGCTTTTTGATCACTCCCCCTATATGAGCCTGTCGGCTTTTGCCGGTTCAGCTCTGCTGATATCGCCGGAACTTCTCCATGCCGATGGGCTGCTGAGCCGTGAGGAACTCACCAGCTCCGCGGTATTTTCTCCATATACTACCGAATTCAAAAAGGTTACGACCTATAAGCAAAGATTGTTAGAGACCGCCTTCCGCCGTTTTGATCCGGCTCTTTTGGCCGGCTACCAACAATTTCTGGCCGAAACCGACTGGCTTGAAGATTATGCCCTGTTTATGACCTTGAAAGGTCTCCATCAGGGAAAGGGCTGGTTTGACTGGCCAAGAAAGCTGGCAACGCGTGAGCCGGGTGAATTGGCACTCTTTGCCGCAGCCCATCAGCAACAGGTTGATTACTACCGTTTTGAACAGTTTGTCTTTTTCCGTCAGTGGCAGGAGATGCGGGCGTACGCCACGAAACTCGGGATAGCGCTTTTTGGTGATCTGCCGATCTATGTCGGCTATGACAGTGCCGATGTCTGGGCCCACCAGGAGATTTTCGCCCTTGACCGCAAAAGCCTCCGTCCGCTGCAGGTTTCCGGGGTGCCCCCGGACTATTTCAGCAAAACCGGGCAACGTTGGGGAAACCCCCTCTACGACTGGCAGAATAGTTCGCCAAAGGTTCAGTCCGGGCTACTTGACTGGTGGTGCCGGCGCCTGGCCCATCTTTTTACCATGGTGGATATCGCCCGGATTGACCACTTTCGCGGTTTTGAGTCGTACTGGGCTATCCCTGAGGAGAATTCCACCGCTCTTCTCGGCGAGTGGCTGCCCGGGCCGGGGAAGAGGTTTTTTGCCGCCATTGGGGAGCGTCTTGGGCAGTTGAACATCGTCGCGGAAGATCTCGGCATAATTACCCCGGAAGTGGAAAAATTGCGTGACGAACTCCACTTTCCGGGGATGAAGATCCTCCAGTTCGCCTTTGACGGCAACAGCGAAAACAGCTATCTCCCCTACAATTATCCCACCCCGAACTGTGTCGTCTATACCGGTACCCACGATAACGATACCACTGTCGGCTGGTTTCTCAGCGATCGCCTCGATGACCGGGAACGCGCCCGGATCCGAAAATTGGCCAACCGCCAGCCCACAGCGGCGCATGGGGTTCATCAAGATCTCATCTACCTCGCCCAGTCCTCGATCAGTGCCCTGTGTATATTTCCCCTCCAGGATATCCTCGGTTTCGGCAATGACTGCAAGATGAACAGCCCGGGAGTCGCCGAGGGAAATTGGCGCTGGCGCTGTGCCGCAGAATTTCTCAGCAACGAGATCAGCCGGGAGTTGGCGGAATCAACCCGCCTTTTTGGCCGCGGCCGACAACTTCCTCCGGCTGAGTCTTATCAGGAGACGGATAAATAGCGCGGACTGATCCCACCCTGAGTCGGTCGAGACCATGCAACAAAATGTTGACTTCATCTGGACGGTCAGGTATAAAGCGCCTCAGTTTGGCCCCATCGTCTAGTGGCCTAGGACACTGGCCTCTCACGCCGGTAACAGGGGTTCGAGTCCCCTTGGGGTCACCATGTGAATATTTAACCCATTGATATTTGATATCAATGGGTTTTTTATTGGGTACTCTGCAGCAGACCATTTCCTACACACCTTGACCGAAAAGATGGTCGGTCATTGTCCAAGCAATACTCACTTCCCTTTCAAGAACCCTGGGTTTATACTTGATGAGCTAGAAGCAAAAAGTTTCTTTCCACTCAGGAATCAAACCATAAGTGCAGTTTCGGTTGAACAAAAGCTCCACGCAGTGATCAACGGGGCACGTTCTATCCTCGAAAAGAGGATATTTGCCGAAAAGTACCCTGACTGTTCTGCGGGAAAACCCAAATTTCCCATCTGAGGTGAGAACTCCAGCCTGGCAGGTCAGGCCGGGGGCTGATCAGGTTTGCTCGTTGCCCGGTGCACGACCCTCAGCACGAACCCGAGCTTGTCGATTACCCTCGGCGAGAGGATGAACGGGTACAGGTGCTCGTGGCCCATGCTGCGGTTAAGGCTGTTGAGGGCGAAGGTAAGCGGCAGCCAGTGTTCAATCAGGGCGTCGATGCTGGTTGCAAGATAGGGATCAAAATCGCTGCACACCCGCCCCTGGGTATCGTCGCCGGCCTGAGGGTGTGTACCGAGGCTGAACTGCCAGGCCGTTTCCAGAGTATCAACGATATGCAGGTAATGGGCCCAGGTTTCGGCCCAATCTTCCCAGGGATGCATGGCAGCGTAGCTGCTGATGAAATTTTCCTGCCATCCTGTCGGTGGACCATTCCGGTAGTGCTTTTCAAGGGCCTGACCATAGTCCAGAGTATCGTTACCGAAGAGGCTGCGGTACTCATCAAGCCAGGAACTGTTGCGAATCAATCGATCCCAGTAGTAGTGCCCCGATTCATGGCGAAAATGGCCTAAAAGCGTGCGGTACGGTTCAGCCATCTCATCGCGCATCCGCTCGCGCGCTACAGGGTCTGCCTCTTTGATGTTGATGGTTATCAGGCCATCCTTGTGGCCGGTAAATACCCTGCCCCGCTCACTGAAGGTCATTGCTGCGTCGGCCAGAAAATCAAAAGCCAGTGCGGCAGAGCGCATATTGCCAGACGCCACCGGCAGGCGCAAACGAAACAACGAATAGATCAACCGGCGTTTTTCTGTCTCAAGCATCCGCCACAGGTCAAGGTTACCCGCAACGCTGAGGTCGGGAATGGTCCGGTTGAGCCGGCATGCCGAGCAGAAAGCGTGCGGCTCGTCGGCGGGTACCATCCAGTTGCATACGCCATGCACCGCATAGTTGGTGCATTTACGGTAGCTGGTCTCTTCACCATGGACTCGCCAACTTTCTTCACCACTGGCGTCAAGAGAGACCAGCCGAAGCCGGTCTGGCAGAAAACCCAGAGAAGCCCCACAGCGAGTACAGGTGACGTTTTCAAAGTACAACCGTTGACTGCAATGACCACAGGTAAATAGTCGCATGGGTATCTCTTATCTCTAACGCACCTGGAGTTCTGAAAATCCTCATCTCCTTTATACCATTTGAGGAGTGGTAAAGGTACCATGTCGCCGTATCAGCTGTCAGGGTGCACGCTGAGAAAATTTTGTTGCGGCTCATCTGCTCAGACAATGACTTTACTGTTCAGAAAAAAGTTCTTAGCTTGTCAATAATTCTTTTTGAGCATAACGAAGAGGTTGGGCGAAATGATGGTTTGGCAAATGTCCCGTGCGTCAATGACTGCAAGACTGGCGCCAAGATTATTTTCCTCTATTTCAACTTTAGACAAGGGAGACAGGCGGTAATGGTCGATGTGAACAAACTTCTCGGATCACTTCTTGGCAGCGGTGCAGTCAGTGGGTTTGCCGGTGGATTAGCCGGCGGGTTGACCAGCAGCATGCTTACCACCAAAAAAGGGCGCAAACTGGGAAAAAATGCGCTTAAACTCGGTGGGGTAGCGGCCATCGGCGCCCTGGCCTACACCGCATACCAGCGCTACAATTCACAGAGCACCACCTCCTCCCTGCCACAGCCGCCCCCAGGCCAGCTTACCCAGGCACCCTCAGGGTCGGCATTTATGCCGGCACCGGACAATACCACGGCGCATGAGCAATTAGGACTCACTCTGGTGCGGGCGATGATCGCCGTTGCCAGGGCGGACGGACGGCTTGACCAACAGGAAAGCCAAGCGATCTTTGAGAAAATCCAATCACTTGGATTGGACAGCGAAAGCCAGGCTCTGCTGGTTGAGGAGATTGGCCATCCAGTGGATATGGACGAAATCGTGAAAAGTGCGACAACTCCGGAAGTCGCTGCGGAGATTTACGCCGCGTCCCTGCTTGCGGTCGAAGTCGATACAGCCGCAGAAAGAGGCTATCTGGCGATGCTTGCGGCGCGGCTGAAACTCCCCGCTGAACTGGTGGCCGAACTTGAAAAGCAGGTGGCGGCGCAACGGGTCACTGAGCAATAACCCGGTACCTCCCAACAGCTGTAGCATGGGAGTTTCCCAAGGGTTTTAAGGTCTTGAGGTTTTTCCTTAGGCGGACCAGTTACGGCGGTCACCCCGTAACTGGTTCTGCTGGCCGTGCCGCTAGTCGAGGTTCTGCCGAGCCAGATATTTCGTGACATAGCCGATTGGCCGGTAGCTGTGCTTGGCCTGGCGCAACCCCTCGTCGCCGAGGTCCTGTTCACGGTTTATCGTGCTGTAGAACTCGGGAATGATCGAAGCAAAAGCCTGATTGACAAACTGGTAGATCCCCTTGTAGCGACTGAGGGCCTTTTCGAAATGGATGACAAAACTTGTCCCCCGCGCCAGTTCTTCGCCGAGGGAATACGCCGCAGGTTGCCCATCAACGTAGTATACTCCCCCACACAGCTGGAGCTCCTCACATTTTTCCAGGGCTTCACGGGCAGCACGGTAATCGCCGGCTGATTGCTGGTCGCTCTGCCAGGCATCAAGTACCTGCAGGGCATCGGGCAGCAACTCCTCGAGCAGGGGGCGGCCTTCATAGTTGTAATTATTGATAAATGCCTTAATAAGATTTCGTTTTTTCTGAAATTTTCTCCCCGTCAGCTGAGCGAGTTCCTCCCGCGAATAGAGATAATCAAAATTATCGCGGTCCTCAGTCACCGCATAGCCAAGAGCGGTCAATGGCGCCACCTGGGATTGGGTGACACATTTCATCCTCTGCTGGTCCTGAAACAGCACCTCAAGAAAGTTCCGGTCCGGCAGGCCAAACGGGCACATGAAAAAGCGCTGTTCGCCGTCCCGGCCGAGGATGATCACCATCCCTTCCGGAGCCAGGGATAAACTGTAGTTGTGCTGCTCTCTGAACAGATAGATGTTGGCAAAGGTAAATTCTGATACCCCTTCCTCCAGGGTCTGGAATAAGGGGTGGAGCAGAGGGTGAAGGTTCCGGGCCACAGCGATCTTGTCCGGGTAGTGCGGAA
>JAZBOD010000443.1:0-2205 GCA_036350955.1 Desulforhopalus sp.
TACGCATTAATCTTTTACATTGTATAGCCTAACTATGTCACAATACCAGGAAAAAGCAACTGTTACCCGTGTTGAACAGTTTTCCGAAAAAAACTACCGTTTGACGCTCGATTGTCCGCAAATTGCCGGCTGTGCACAACCCGGTCAGTTCGTCATGCTCCGGGTCGGCCCTGGCAAGGATCCTCTCCTGCGGCGGCCTTTTTCCATCCACCAGACCAGTGCCGATGGGCTTATACAGCTTTATTTCAAAGTGGTCGGCAGGGGAACCGATATTCTAGCCCAGAAGAGGCCAGGGGAAACGCTGTCTGTTTTCGGGCCCCTGGGGCGGGGGTATCGCCTTGATGCAACATCTCCCTCGGTGATTGTCGGTGGGGGACTGGGCATTGCCCCGCTGCTGTTTCTCGTCAAGGAAAATTGCCGCTTGAAAAAGGATTGCAGTAAGGATCTGCTCATTCTCGGCGCACGGGAAAAAATCGAGATTGAACCCCTTCTAAATGATTTTCAGGCATTTGCTCTCAGCACGCATTTGGCTACTGATGACGGCTCTCTCGGGCATCAGGGTTTTGTTATCGAGCTCATGCAATCTCTGCCGCTACCGGCTGGATGCACGGTCTACTGTTGTGGTCCGGAAGCGATGATGGCCGGGGTCAGTTCCCTGTGCACGTCCCAGGCGATTCCCTGCCAGGTATCTGTTGAAAGCGTCATGGCCTGCGGCATGGGTGCCTGTCTCGGTTGTTCCCGACCTGCGGCAAATGGCAGCTATACCCATGTCTGTCTTCATGGACCAGTCTACGATGCGGAGGATTTGCTATGGTAGATCTGCGCCCTGGAAAAATTACCTTACCCGATCTGCGGGTCAACATCGGCTCACTAGAGCTTGCCAATCCGGTGATGACTGCCTCTGGAACGTTTGGTTATGCCCGTGAGTTTGAAAATCTGATGAACCTGCATCGTCTTGGGGCCGTGATCGTCAAGGGCATTTCGCTGCACCCCCGAGCGGGCAATCCGCCGCCACGGATTGTCGAAACCGCCTGCGGTATGTTGAACGCCATTGGCCTGCAGAATGTTGGTGTTGACCGGTTTATCTCCGAGAAGATGCCCTACCTGGCCGGCTTACATGTCCCGGTCGTAGTCAATATTCTCGGTGATTCCCTGGCTGAATATGAGGAGATCACCGCGAGGCTTGCGGGAATTCCCGGGGTTGCCGGGATTGAGGTGAACATCTCCTGCCCCAATGTAAAAAAAGGCGGCGTTGCCTTTGGTACCGACCCGGCCACGGCGGCCGCGGTAACATCGGCGGTGAAGAAAAGGGCGGATATACCGGTCATGGTGAAACTGTCGCCCAATGTCTCGGATATCAAGGTTATCGCTCTGGCGGTTGAGGACGGGGGGGCCGATTCCATATCCCTCATCAATACCCTCATTGGCATGGCCATTGATTTGAAAACGAAACAGCCTGTTCTCGCCAATGTCATTGGCGGTCTTTCCGGACCGGCGATAAAACCGGTGGCCCTGCGTATGGTCTATGAGGTGGCAAAGGTCGTATCCATTCCGGTTATCGGCATAGGTGGTATCGAGTCGGCGGAAGATGCACTGGAGTTCATGCTTGCCGGTGCCACAGCCGTCCAGATCGGTACGGCAAATTTTATTAACCCGAGAGCCAGCGAAGATGTCGTCGATGGTATAACGGCCTACGCCGTGGCGCAGAAATTGACATCAATCCGTTCTCTTATCGGCGGGTTGCGGCTGCCCTCAGCGACGCAGCACTCCCTCACTTCCATAGAAAATCTGGCGAAATAATTATGATAGAAATACAGCCTGTGCAACATATCGATGCGGCAATTGAAGTTCCCGGCTCAAAAAGTCTTACCCAGAGAGCACTCATTGCCGCATCTCTGGCCAAAGGCACCAGCACCCTTTCTGGGCCGCTGGAAAGTGACGACACCAGATACTCATCCGAGGCGCTGATGCAGATGGGCATCGCCATGGACAAAGGGAAAAAATGGGTAATACATGGCAAGGCAGGGCTGATTAAGTCGTCGAGGGAACCGATTTTCCTCGGCAACAACGGCACGGCGACACGGTTTCTTACTTCGGTCGCTGCCCTGGGCAATGGCAATTTTCTTATCGATGGCGATGCCCGCATGCATCAGCGACCCATCGGGCCGTTGATGGCCCCTCTGCGCGGCTGGGGGGTGGATATCA
>JAZBOD010000444.1:0-4235 GCA_036350955.1 Desulforhopalus sp.
ACGGTAATGCTCGCCAGCAGAAAACCGATCAGTTTCAGGCGGGCGTCCCGCCACGGCTTCATTAACTCTTCCTTATTCTTAATGATTATCAAAATAAACGGAGAATCTGGTATATAGGCAGAGCAAAGCAGGACCTTTTCTCCGGCATCATTGACGCTCTCCTCGACTTCGGTATGCTCGGAATATTTCGGTACGGCAAAAGGCAGACGGTCGAAGACCTGACCGTGGTAGAGTGTCGGGGTCTGTATCACCCCTTGGGAGTTGATCAGGAACATATCTCCCCGGCCATCAAGCTCATAACTGCCGAGCAGATCACCCAGCAACGAGGTCTCCAGGGCGGTACGCAGCACGTAGAAGGATCCTCTCGGTAAGTCGTGGCGCACCGAAACCACCGCATGGGGCGAATTACGGAACCCCAGAAAGGCCTCACTGACAAAATGCCCCCGAACCGCGACTTCATCAAAGCAATCTTCTCGACTGTAGTCCTCCCCGGCTAAATTGTACGGCCCAACATAGTTGCTCTGCACCCCTTTGGAGTTGATCAGGCCAAGATCACTGAAATCACCAAAACTCTTGTTAAGGTTATTTAATATTGCAGTGAGGTTGTCATGGTTTTTGAGAGACTCGTAGGAGTTACTGTGGACCACGTAAGAGAGAGCGGAAAACCGTTCATGGAGAAAATGGGAGACGGCACGCTTGGCGTTGGAGCCAACCCGCAGGGTGCGGAGGAGGTTTTCCGATTCAATCGATTTCTGGGTGAATTGATAGTCAATGACAGTGATAATGATCAACGGCAGCAGAGTGACTATCGAAGTCAGGATCAGGGCCAGTTTCCAGATTCGCCGAAAGTTGAGCCTCTCAGGTATCGACGCCTGAGAATTCTCGCTATCCTGTAAAAATGCCGGTTTAAGCTGGTTGAAGATCGACATGGCTGCCTTGGTAGAAGTGATGGCCGATCAATTACCGACCACCGGAAGAGGGACCCTGCTTTTTTTTCCCCTGCACCCGCTCGTTGGCTTCCATCAAAGTCCGGCTGAGCACCCCGATATCCACCGGCTTGTGCAGAAAAGCAAAAGCGCCAAGTTCCATACAGAGTTCTCTGTCCTTTTCGGTACCGTGCCCGGTGAGAACAATGACTTCAATCTCCGGATTGGTGGTTTTCACCTGGCGGAGTACTTCCATCCCGTCAATACCCGGCATCCTCAGATCGAGAATCATCACCTCCGGTTCTTCATCGCGAATCATTGTCAGGGCGGATTCGCCGTCATAGGCCACTGCCGAGCCCATATCCCGCATAATCAGCCTTTCCGACAGGGTTTGCATAAAGTCGCGTTCATCATCAACCAGCAAAACCTTGGCCGGCACCTCAAAGTCGTAGCGGCGATAGATATCGGCCTGGTGAAAGCCTTCCCCCACCCGGGTGGTCACTGATTTTACCCCGGAAACCTTTCCGGCAATCGACTTGAGATCTTCCTCCAGTCGAGAGAGCATCAGGACGTTCTTGTTGATAGTCAGGGTAATCAATCCGCTCTGGGCATCGACCGCAACATTATGCCCATGCTGGGCCAATTCCACCTCGACTTTGGCGGCCAGCCGAAAATCCTCGAGAATATCACGGGAATGCTCGGTCATTGCCACGACATTGCTCGCAGCTTTTTCGACGATCAGGCCAGCAGCTTCAGCCGGAGAGGTCTTGTCCATCGGAATAATGATGTCATAGAGTCCGGCGTCCCAGGGATCTTCGCCCCTGCCAACCATTGTCAACAGAGCGGCCAGGTCCTCTTCCTGGTGACGGATCTGCTGCAGGGCAGTTTTTTCGGAGAGTTTGCTCAGCCTGACCGCTTCACCGACGCGAAAGGCCCGGTCGGCGACCAGACCGACCCGCAGCACATAGGTTATTTTTTCCGGGACCAGAAAAGCGACGGGGCCGTTGATGACCAGTCTATCCTGCTGGAGAACATTCGCCAGGGCAAGACGCAAATGGCCGACCGAACGCTCCTTTTCGTGGGTAAAACGGTTAAACACCGAGGTCTTGGCCGAAAAGGCCGCCATCAGTTTGGCTTCGCTCAACCCGGATGTGGCCGCCGCCTCGGAGAGGATCTCCTCCAGCCCGACCACCCGATAATCGGATTGGCTGAGGATCTCCTCGATAACCGCGGCATCATTGCAGAATGCGGCACTGACAAAGGTAATTACAGACATACGATCTCCTTTATTAACAAATTGTTAACCAATATAGCAAACATTAGTCAGAGGACAATCTTTCTCCTCGGAATTTTCATGATAGGTAGCATGCACTGCACAGATCGCCTTTTCCATGCTCGAGTAGATATGGTCACGACCGATCTTTTCGATCAGGTGGGTCCGCTCAAGTACCCCCATTACCGTCTCGTTCACCCCACTCAAGGAGATATCGATACCGGCACTGCGGACATTGGAAACCACCAAAGATAGCACTTCCTCACCGGATGCATCAATATCATTCATCCCGTTGGCGACGATGACGATATGCTTTAGCTCTTTTTTGTTTTCCATATGGGCGCTGATCTGGTCTTCAAGGTAACTGGCGTTGGCGAAGAACAGCGGCCCTTCGAAGCGGATCATATCAATATAGCGGCACTCTTTGAGACCATAGGCCATTGAATTGCGAAGGGATTCGTCTTCATAGCGAGAGAGTGTGGAAACATTGGGCCGCATGCTTTTGAAAAGGAAGACTGCCAGCGAAAGGCCAACCCCGATCATGATCCCTTTATCGAGATGGGGGGCAAAGGCCAGGGTCATGCAAAAAGAGATCACCGAGATGATCCCGTCGGAGGGCTTGGCCCGCCAGGCATGGATAAACCCTGAAGCATTGATCAACCCGATAACCGCCATCATGATCACCGCAGCAAGAACTGCCTGGGGGAGATGGTAGAGCAGAGGGGTAAAGAACAGCAGAACAATCACCACGGTAATACTGGTGAACAGGCTGGAAAGACCAGTGGCCGCCCCGGCCTGCAGATTTACCGCTGAACGGGAAAAAGAGCCGGAGGCCGGGTAGGCGCTGCTCATTGAACCAACGATATTGGCCAGCCCCTGGCCGATCAACTCCTGGTTCGGATCCAGCCGCTGACCGGTTTTCGCCGCCATCGCCTTGGCAATCGAAATCGCCTCCATGAAGCCAAGCAAAGAGATGATCACTGCGCTGGCCAAAAGATGGGATATGGCTCTAAAGTCAATAGCTGGCAGGGCAATCGACGGCAGGCCGCGGGGTATATTGCCGACAACCGCCCCACCTCCGGAAAGCGGCAGTGCATCAGGCGGCAACAGCCTATTCCCCACTTTCAGTCGCCAAATTGTGCCGTCCCCATTGGCGGAGGAAGGAACATCTTTTTGAAGAGAGAAACTCTTTACCCCGTCAGAAAATGAATTGGCAATAAAAAGATAATTTCGGAGGATCTTCCGGTAGCCGGCATTCTGCTTTTCCAGACGCTCCATCTCCAACTGGACAACCTCTAGCTGATGCTCCGCCTCCAGAACTGCCAATGGATCATTGCCTTGTCTCGCCGCATCCAGTTCTAGGTTCAGAGCCGATCTTTTCTCAGCAAGCGGCGGGATAGCGGTCACCGTGGCGTTGAAGGCGGTGATTGACTCCCTGGCCTGGTCCGAAGCGATGGCGTTGATATCGACGGTGGTGTCATTCTGGTAGCCAATTGACCAGGAAATGAGGGTGGTTATGACTACGGCAACCAGAACGTTGGGGATCTTTGGCGCAAATTTTTTCAGGCCGAACATGATCAAAAAGGCGCCCACACCAAACATCAGGGTCGGCAGGTGAGTATAGTGAGCAGCGCTCCTGCATACCTCGATTATGGTTTCGTAATGGTGTTCCAGGGTGTCAACATTGACACCGAACATTTTCGAGAGCTGAGAGGTGGCGATAATAATTGCCGCTGCGTTGGTGAAGCCGTTAACAACTGGATGAGAAAGAAAATTGACCACCAGGCCAAGACGAAGTACCCCAAGAAGGAACTGAAAAATACCGACCAGGAGGGAGAGGAGCATCGCATAGGCGATGTACCCTTCACTACCGGCCGATGCCAACGGCGCCAAAGAGGCAGCGGTCATAAGAGAGACCACCGCCACCGGTCCCGTGGCCAGTTGTCGGCTCGAGCCGAACAACGCCGCCACCATTGGCGGCAGAAATGCGGCGTAGAGACCGTAGTATGAAGGTAAACCGGCCAACTGGGCGTAAG
>JAZBOD010000445.1:0-3443 GCA_036350955.1 Desulforhopalus sp.
CTCTATTGCTCAACAATTCAAAATAAATAGAAAAACATAACTTCTCAAGGATAGTCTCAATCGGGAAGTATGTTCACAAACCGAGGCTTGCCAGGACAAATCTTGCAAGATTGGAGTGAAACGACTACGCTGCAAGTCAAAATTGGAGCAGCTACGGTCAGAGAGTCGATTTTTTTTGGCTGCCGCAAAATGTAGCTAATTATCCCCTCCATTCAGCTGGTCCGCAAAGAAGGGAATAACCTTGGTCGAGGGAGATAGGGATGACAAAAAAAGAAAAAGCCCTGCCCACGCCGGCCGGCTCACACCCCAAGAAAACCAAAACTAGCTTGCCGCCAGAACAGCCTGGCACCGCCCTTGACGCGCAGCCAAAGATTGGCCAGGAGAGCAGAGGATTCCCCATCGTTGGTATCGGTGCTTCGGCCGGAAGCCTGGCGGCGTTTGAGGCATTTTTCTCCGGCATGCCCGCGGACTCCGAACCGGGGATGGCTTTTATACTGGTGCAGCATCTGGCCCCGGACCACAAGAGTATCCTGACGGACCTGATCCGGCGCTACACCCGGATGCAGGTTTTTGAGGTCGAGGATGACATGAAGGTGCAACCCAACTGTGCCTACATTATCCCACCCAACCGCGATATGGCTTTTTTGAACGGTACCCTGCAACTGTTCGAACCCGCAGCCCCGCGCGGCCAGCGCCTGCCCATCGACTTCTTTTTCCGTTCCTTGGCTCAGGATCAGCACGAGCGGGCCATTGGTGTGGTGCTCTCGGGCACTGGCAGCGACGGCACCCTCGGGGTAAGGGCTATCAAAGGTGAAGGCGGCATGGTGATGGCCCAGAACCCGGAGTCTACCGAATACGACGGCATGCCGCGCAGTGCAATCGCCACGGGCCTGGTGGATTACGAACTGCCGCCGGCCGAGATGCCCGCCCAAATCATCGCCTATGTGACCCACGCCTTCGGCAAGCCACCCCGACCGGCGGTCGCGGCACCCAAGGCCGAGAACGCGCTGAAAAAGATCTTTGTCCTCCTGCGCGCCCAGACCGGACACGACTTTTCGCAGTACAAACCTTCGACCACCGGGCGGCGCATCGAACGGCGGATGGCTGTGCACCAGATCGAAAGCTTGGATGGCTACGTCAAGTACGTCCAGCAGACGCCCGCTGAAGTGGAGGCCCTGTTTCACGACATGCTGATCGGGGTGACCAGTTTCTTCCGCGATCCCGAAGCCTTCAAAGCCCTGGAGGAACAGATCATCCCTAAGCTCTTTGCCGGCAAGCGCCCGGATAGCGCCATCCGCGTCTGGGTGCCGGGCTGCTCCACCGGCGAGGAAGCCTATTCCCTGGCCATCCTGCTGGCCGAGCGGCAGGAGGCACTGAAACAGAGCTTTAAAATCCAGGTCTTTGCCTCCGACATTGACAGCCAGGCCATTGCCGCGGCCCGAGCTGGCGTCTATCCGGCCTCCATCGCCGCCGACCTTTCGCCGGAACGGCTGGCGCGCTTCTTTTCGACCGAACCAGGCGACTCCGCCCTGCGCATCAACAAAAGCATCCGCGACCTGCTGATCTTTTCCGAGCAGAACCTGATCAAGGATCCGCCCTTATCCAAGCTCGACCTGATCAGTTGCCGCAACCTGCTGATCTATCTGGACGGAGCCTTGCAGAAAAAACTCATCCCGCTGTTTCACTATGCCCTGAACCCGGGCGGGTATCTCTTCCTGGGAACTTCGGAGAGCGTGAGCGAGTTCGGCAATCTCTTTGCTACCGTGGAGCGCAAGCAGAAGATCTACCAGCGCAAAGAAGACTTTCTCGGCACCCAGCGCCCGGGGCTGGGCCAGTTCATACCACCCATGACGACTGTTGACGCAACACTGCCGCGAACTGTCGAAAAGCCAGGCTATCCCCGAAAACTGCCGCTGCGCGAGCTGGCCGAACAGGCTCTGCTGGAGCAGGTCGTCCAAGCCGGGGCCCTGGTCAACGCCTTGGGCGATATCCTCTACCTCCACGGCCGCACCGGCCTGTACCTGGAACCCGCCCCCGGCACCAGAGATTCCTACAACATCCTCAAAATGGCCCGGGAAGGGCTGCGGCGCGACCTGACCACAGCCCTGCACAAAACTGTGCAAACCGGCGAGAGCGTGTGCTGCCCGGGACTGTGGGTGAAGACCAACGGTGACTTCACCAGAGTCAACCTGATTGTCCGCCCGGTGGCCACCGCTTCTTCGACATCCTCCGAGACACTCTTGTACCTGGTCATCCTGGAGCAGGTGCCGGAGCCGGTCATCCGTAACCTGTTGTCAGCGGCCGGCGGTCAGGACGGCAAAACGGTATTAGAAAAGCCTGCCGATGTGGATGCCGATGCCCGCATAGCCGAACTCAAGCGGGAGCTGCAGGTCAAAGAGGAGTATCTCCAAACCACCAACGAGGAACTGGAAACTTCCAACGAAGAACTGAAATCCTCCAATGAGGAAATGCAATCGGTCAACGAGGAACTGCAGTCCACCAACGAGGAGTTGGAGACATCCAAGGAAGAGCTGCAATCGGTCAACGAGGAACTGGCCACGGTCAACGCCGAGTTGCAGACCAAGGTGGCCGACCTGTCCCGGGCCAACAACGACATGAACAATCTGCTGGCCGGCACCGGCATCGCCACGGTCTTCGTCGACCGCCGGCTACGCATCCTCCGCTTCACCCCCACCGCGACAAAAATTATCAATTTGATTCAGAGCGACATTGGCAGGCCACTGACCCACTTCGTCTCAAACCTGCCCAGCTATGGCAATCTTAAGGAGGATACCCAGGCAGTGCTCGATACCCTGGTCCCCAAGGAGCTTGAGTTGCGTAGTTCCGAGGGCCGGTGGTACACCATGCGCATTCAACCTTACCGTACCATGGATCATGTCATCGAGGGTGCGGTGCTCACCTTTACGGATATCACCGCGACGCACAGGTACCAGGAGGCACTACGGGTGAACGAGGAGCGACTGCGGATCGCCCTCAAAGCTGCTTCCATTTCTGTTTTCAATCAGGATCTGAACCTGCGCTACACCTGGGTGCACAACCCCTATCCTGGCTATACTGAGGAACAGATCATTGGCAAGACAGACGCAGACCTTTTACCGGGACAGGAGGCCGCCGCACTGACAGCCATCAAGCAGCAGGTGCTTGAAAACGGAATAGGCGCGCGACAAAACGTCCGGACCACTCTTGCCGGTAATACCGTTGTCTATGACTTGACCGTTGAACCTTTGCAGGATGTCGCCGGCGCCATAGTCGGAATTATCTGCGCCGCCCTGGATGTCACCGGACATCAAAATGGAGAGGAGCGTCTATGAGCGACAAGCAGCAAAACTCCGGCCAGGTGCCAACCGATGCGGCGAAGTTGAGAAAACGGGCCGAGAAGCAAGCCCGGACTATGGCACCGATATCCCTGTCCGCGCAAACCC
>JAZBOD010000446.1:0-7576 GCA_036350955.1 Desulforhopalus sp.
AGCTCCGGTTCTGGGAGGAGGTTCGCCTGGAGGATTCTCTTTTGGTGTCTGCCTTTGATCGGCTTGCCACCCAGGTAGATCAGGATTACCAGAATCTTCAAGACCGTCTTCCCTACAGTTTTGAGGTCCTCGCCCAGCTTGAAGATTTCCGGATGACGGTCGGCCTGCACTATCTGTTGCGGCTGACCGAGGCCCTGGGCGTTCGCTCTCCTCTCGAACCGGTACTCTCTTTTCCTCTCGGTTCTAATGTGATTACCCTTCTTGAGGCGACAAGGATGTATGAGGCCCTGCTTACCGGTCAGGTAACAACCTTTGGCGGAGCTGAGGAGGACGGACCATTCGATGCCCTGGCGATAATTGACCGGATCGAGTCGAACGACGGTCGGCTGCTTTATCGGCCGACCCCGCAGACCCGGAAAGTGGTTGATCCGAAAACCTCCCTGGCGGTCGCCGGTATTCTTGAAAATGTGGTCAAATTCGGCACCGGCCGGAGTGCCGACCGCAATGTCCGCTTTCGCAAAGAGTGGCCAGGGGTTCCAGCGGAGGTCGCCGAACGTGATCTGCCGGTACCTCTGCTCGGAAAAACCGGTACTGCCAATAACTACACCAATGCTGCTTTCCTCGGTTATGTCCCGGGGGTTGCCGACAATGGTGCAGGGATGACTCTGGCAAATGGGTATGCTGTCGGGGTTTATGTCGGTTACGACGACAACCAGGCGATGCGGCGCCGATCTACCCGGATTGCCGGTTCTTCCGGCGCGCTACCGACCTGGAGTGGCATCGCCGAAGCGATACTTGCCGAGCAGCATTATGCCGAGAAACTTGACCCGGTTGATCTTTCGTTTTATGGTCTGCGGATGTTGTGGCCCGAATTGGCTCAGGTGCAGTTCCGTGCAGATCCTGAGCAGGGGGGGAAGTTGAGTATGCCCCTCTCCCAGATCAGTCCGTCCTCTCGGAACCAGCCGTCAATCATTACTTTTGGCGAGGAGACCGACGGCGGGCGGTTTGAAGCGGAACGAAACTACATTCCCTTCTGGAAAAATCCGGGCCTGGCCGTTGAGGTGAACCGGGGGAATCTGACCGAATCCCTGTAGCATAGACGCTCTTACCCCTTCAGTTGTCGGCGGGTTACGCCGAGAGAAAAATTGCCAAGGATTTTTTTTGCTCATCTTACCGAGAACCATTATGAAAAATACTCTGCCAAAATTGTGTGCCGCTTTGTTATTCCTGAGTCTCACCGCCTGTGCCGTGCCTGGCAAAAACCGGGTTCGCTATCCGGTGGCCGACCCCCCTCAGGTTCAATCAGTTCCGGTCCCTGTACCGGCACAGACCCAGATACCTGACCGACCTCCTCCAGCCGAATATCCGCTTCAGGCGAGTGAGGAGTTATCGGCACCTTTTGCAGGAGAAGGTACTCAGCTCCCGGTCCTGTTGGCCTCGGTCAACGACCGGATTTTCGCCTATGGCGGAAAACTGGAGCGCTGGAAAGAGCTCGACAGGCAGGCGGTGGACAGCCCGCTCGGCGACGAGGATGCCGCGCAGATGGTTCGGTGTTTCCGGCGGCTGCAGGATGTCCTCGGCGGCTATAACGCTTTCCGGAGCGAATTGATGCAGCGATCCGGTCAGTCGGTTTCGTTGAAGGATCAGGACAGATTATCACAATTACAGCTGAAAGATATTGAGTTTCTCGAGGCATCATGCGGTGTCCTACTCGGTGATGTCAGTATGCCCCTGGCCACTGCCCAGGAACCGGTCGTGGCCGGAGGGGATCTTGCGGTCATTGAAAAACTGATCGATGATTCCTCTGCCAATAACCAATACGGAGAGATCCTCCAAATCTGGTCACAGCTTGCCGAGGAGGAGCATGACCGGGTTCATCCAAGAAACAAAATTCTCGTTGCCAACGCTATGGTGGCGATGCACCAGGAGGAAAAAGCGGCTGAACTTTATCAAGGTTTGGTGGAAGAGCTGTCCTCTACCCGGGAAGTGCCGAGTGATCTGCTCTCGTTACGGAAAACCCTGGCCGACCTCTACACCGCTTCGGGAAGATATGGCGCGGCTGCTCTGCAGTATCAGCAGATTGTCGATGACTACCAGAACCTTGGTGCCCTGGAAGATTCGGCCAAACTCCATCTTTCCATGCTCGAAAGAGCAACCGATGACAGCCAGGAGCTGAAAGATTATGGCGCAATATTGCGAAACCATCTGGGCTATGTCGCCACCCGTGATGGTTTTACCGTGCTGTGGCAGGCTGACAAGTTTTTGACCAATTACCCTTATTCTCCGGTGGCGCCAATCGTCGATGCCATCAGGGTGGAGAGCCTGGGCTTGGCAGAAAAATGGTTCAACGATTTTTTTGCCGAAGTTGATCGGATAGCTGCGGAGAAAAATTATGCCGAGGCCCTGAAACTGTTGGCAACTATGCCCAATGACATTATCGGCACCGATCAACAGCTTGCTGTTCAGGAGAAAAACGATGCCCTGGTGCTTGCCGAGGCCGTAGACCGGGAAACTGTACGGATGAGTATGCTGCAGGAGTTGCAGAACCGCTGGAACAACGCCATGCTGCTTGCCAAAGAGGGACGCTACGATGAAGCTCTCGCCGTCTTTTCTGAACTGCTTGATACCGATTACGGTCCCCGGGCAGCGGCGAAAATTGAGGAGATCGCCCTTGAAGCGGCGAGCACTGAGCGGAAGAAAGCCGCGGATATTTTTATTCGTTATACCAAAACCACTGATCTGGAGAGCCGAAAAAAACTGCTGATCGAAACCAGGCGGGTACTCAAGGAGATCCCGGAAAAGTACCCGAATGCGGAAATCATCCCCAAAGTGATTGATAACATTCGTCGGGTTGAAGAGGAGATGAACAGCATCGATCCACAACTGATCCGGCTGGCCGACGAAGTGGAGCCGGTTGAACGGATTGACGGAATCGATCAGGTTTTTGCCCCAGTCGCTCAGCCGTCACCCCCGGAGAGATTGCCTTTGCCGCAGGTGCAGCAATAGGGGAGAGAAGGTATCGGCGAGTTTCTCGCCGATACCCAGGTTGATCTCCTCCCACCCGCAAATATCTCAGCAAGGCAGAGAGTTATTCTTTTAAACGGATGTTCAGAAAGCCATCGCCAACGCTGATTGCATCGACGCCATCGGCAAAAGCTTTCCAGAAACCCTCGTCAGCACCGAACTCTTTTACCAGGTCGACATTCTTGATACCGCCAAGCCAGCTGTTGGGCATCGGTACACCCATCAGGCTTACCCCATGCAGTCTTGCTACCGGCCGGCCGTCGCGGTAGGCAAGTTCGGCACCGGCATTGATTTTCAGGGTTTTGCCGCCGAGGATGGGGAGATCGGGATCAAGGGGGATAAGCAGTTTGATACTGATCGTATCCGCTGCCAGATCAACTGCCAGTTTTGTGGCAAGGTCGGTGTTTTTGGCAAGCAGCGCATTGAGTTCTCGTTCGGTGAAGTTGATCTCTCGCGAGGCTCCCTCTTCGCTGTATTTCTCTGGCTGGAGGAATGAATCGGGGGGCGACTGATGCTCGGTCTGGCTGGTTTCCGCATTGGCCAGTGCGGAAAACTTCTCGATTTTTTGGCTGAGTTGCTGTTCCTCTCCGGCGGAAAGGACCACTGGCTTGAACGGCGGCGGAAAAAGAAACAGCCGTAGGGCAAAAAAGGTCACCAATGCGGCGATAGCCATCGAAAGAGCGATCATCAGCAGAACCTGGGTTCCGGTAAAGCCTGGTCGCGGTTCTGGATTCTGAGGGGTGTGTGGATTGTCGGTCATACGTTTCTCCTTTTTCCGGTCGAGGCACTCCATCGCCGCGATGGTTGGTCCTTGCCGCAACAACGGTCCATGAATGGTCTGGGCATCGTGGTCTATGGTTTTTTCCGGTGCAGTGAAAATGGACAATTTCCATCGGTTGACCGAGGGGGCTGCGACCAGCAGGTCGTCCTGTCCCATTGTCAGACCGCGTTGCTTGATTGAGAAACTCGAGCCTTTTGCACAACGAGGGTTTTCGTTGAAAATCAAGGCATGCGAAAAAATTTTACCACAGGCATATAGTTGATATTCCGAGGATAAAATTTTGAGCATAACGCCGAGTTTGGGCGAAAAGATTGTTTTGCAAATGGCTCACTGGAGTGAAAGAACCGGTAGACGGCCGGTGAATTTTATCTGTTAACTGAGGAGAACGCTGATGAAAAAGAAAATTCTGGTCCCCCTTGCCGATGGCTTTGAAATGCTTGAGGCCCTGAGTGTTGTTGATGTTTTTCGCCGGGCTGGCGCTGAGGTAACCTTGGCTGCGGTCGGCAGCTCGCTTCAAATCACCTCCTCCCACCAGGTTCCGGTTATTGCCGATGCGGACCTCAAGGAGTGCCTTGATACCGTGTATGATCTGATCGTGTTGCCCGGAGGAATTCCCGGGGCGGAAAACCTGCAGAAGTCTGCTGAACTCAGGGAGCTCCTCCATAAACAGCAGGCGGCCGGCCGGCTCTATGGGGCAATCTGTGCTGCACCCGCCCTGGTACTTGCCCATCATGGGCTGCTTGATGAAAAAGAGGCCACCTGCCATCCTCTTTTTGTCGACCGACTTGGCTCCGCGCAGCAGGTGGATGAGGACGTGGTATTTTCTGCCAACTGTGTTACGGCCAGGGGAGCCGGAGCTTCCATCGACTTTGCCCTGGCCCTGCTTGGCAGGCTGCTCGGTGAAGAGAAGCGGGCTGAGGTAGCCCGGGGAATGGCCATTGTTCAGAGAGGCTGAGTCCTGGATACGCTTTGGCTTGGTATTCAACTGTGGCCGTTGTCCAGAGAATGGCTGAGAAGGTCCTCAAGCGAGGCAAAGTTCAAGGCAACCTCGTGGGTGGCGGCAAGATTGACCAGAGGGGCGGCTCCGTGGTCCAGCGCCTCTTTCCATCGTGCGGCACAGAGGCACCAGCGGTCGCCGGGTTGTAACCCAGGAAACCCGGCCACCGGCCATGGTGTAGAAAGATCGTTGCCCTTTTCTTTGGAAAATTCCAGGAACTCCCTGGTGACCTGAACACAGACCCCGTGAACTCCGTGGTCATCGGCGGTAACCTTGCAGCTGCCCTCCCGGGTGAAGCCGGTCATCGGCTCAATACTGCAGGTTTCCAGGGGGGTTCCCAGTACATTGTAGTGAACAGTCATTGCGTTTTCCTCTTGCGGATCATGCTTGCCCGAAGGACGCCGGCAAAACGGGTATACCGCTATATGTAAGCTGTCAGGGGAGGATTGGCCAGCACTTTTCAACCTGATCGCGGGAAAAGAATCGCCAGGAGCAAACGGTAGGTAAACCCCCAGAGATAGTAGTCATCCAGAGGAAAAGCCGGAAATATTTTACCGGGGAGCAATTCCACCTCGAGGTGCCGACTGCTGTCGAGAAAATGGTCCACCTGGAGCCAGTAGCCGTGGCGGATTTCCCGCGGATTGAGCTGCAGGGGAGGCCTCTGGTAAAGGGTGAAGAGAAAGGGCTGTACCCAGAGCGGACTCGGGCTCTCCCGCCCGGCGGGCTTAGCCTCAAGGATTTGCTGAAGATCTTCTGGCTGGAGCACGATGCCGGTCTCTTCGGCGGTTTCCCGCAGACAGGTGGCTAACAGGTTTGGATCGCTTTTTTCTTTTCTCCCTCCGGGGAAAGAGAAGTGACCCGACCAAGGGTCTGTCGGGTGTGCTGTCCGTCGCAGGATGAGGAAACTGTCCCTTGGCTCGAAGGAGCGGATAATGGCAACGGCTGCGCCGGGTGGTGAGGGTGGAGCGGTATCCATGGACGATAGATTCTCCGGAATGCGGGCTGGGGCTGACGAGAGTCCACCTATGTTACCCATTCACGGGGAAAAAGCAAAGCGCCATCACAGTTCCAGGCTGGCGGTGCCGGGCCGGGTTTTCCTCCTGGTAAAAAGGGTACCGATGGCTATATTTTGCCGATAACCGGAACAGATGCTCGCGAAATAAAGTCCGGGGATTCGCCGGCAGACGGCAAATCGATCGTTCCAGTCGACCAATAGATTCCAGCAAGGAGGAAGTAATGCCAGAGACCATAACTGTTTTTCGGCCCTATCCGTTCAAGGTTGGGGAGAAGTTGAGAATAGAGGGGGGCCGTCGCGGCGGTGACTGGGAGGTTGCCGCAGTCGACGGCAAAGCGGTCACTCTACGCTGTCCGCTATCCGGCAAAGAGTTTGCCTGGCCGCTGTTCTGCTATTTTGTCCAAGAAGATCCATCGGGCATCTGGCCGCAATCCTCTTGAGCGGCACCGGGAGATGTGTCTGCTGTTCTTCTCCTATCAGGTTAAACCCGGCTACCCTCTGGTGATTGCCGCCAATCGTGATGAATTTCTGGCCAGACCGACTGCTCCACTGGGCTACCTCGATCAGGAAAAAAGTCTGCTTGGTGGACGTGATCTTCGCGCTGGGGGCACCTGGCTGGGACTATCATCCGGATACCGGTTTGCCGCATTGACCAATTATCGAGAGGAGGGAAGTCGTCGTGATGGTAGCCGTTCCCGGGGGGAGATCGTCATCGGCTTCCTCAGCGGCAGGAGCAGTCCAGAAACCTTTGTCAGAGAACTTGCCGGCAAAGCCGACCAGTACAACGGTTTTAACCTGATTGCCGGAGATCCCGGATCGCTCTACTATTATTCCAATCGAGGCGGGGGACCGCAACGGCTCTCCCCCGGGTTTTACGGTCTGAGTAATCATCTGCTTGATACCCCCTGGCCGAAACTGCTGCGGGGCAAGGCGCTGCTAGGTGATCTTTTCCTCCTGCCCGGTTCGATCAACCCGGCATGGCTCTTTGCCCTGCTGGCTGATCGCTGGCAGCCCCCGGACCGAGAACTGCCTGAGAGTGGTGTTAGCCTGGATTGGGAGAGGTTGCTCGGGCCGATCTTTATCGACGCTGCGGGGTATGGCACCCGGTCCTCGGCTCTCATCTCTCTGGATACTGCCGGGGAAGCGGTTTTTTATGAGAAAACCTATCACCGCCTGGCAAATCGGCTCCTTACCACCATCGCCCAATATCGCTTTCCCGCTTCTTCTTCCGACTGAACGGGGCGTATTCTGCAGCAGATCAGCACAGTTTTGGCGGCGGTGCCTGCCGGTCGGCAAGGGCGGCAATAAGCGGAGAAACTGAGAAAAACGGGGCAAGCAAAGCGCTGTTGCGCTCAAGCACCGGGATTGCTTTGGCGGCGATTTTGTCTGCCGCGGCAAAGAGACCACTCTCTCTTTTGATATAGACCCCGGCAGCCCGGATCATCGCCTGGAGGGTGGCTTTCATTTCGCCTTCGGCGCCGTACCAGGCGTGTTCAAGGACTTCGTGAACCTCAAAGAAGAGCTCAAGGTTCCAGAGGACCACCCCCCGGGCAAGAGGATCGGTCACCTCTCGGCCGATGATCTCCAGGGCGTGCCGGTATCGCCTTTGCCGTTCTGCAAAATAAATTTGGTAAAAACCGGTCAGCTGGCGGTTCTGGTATCTGCTGAGGGTTTGCTCAAGTTCTGTCGGGTCGCCGCTTTCCACCGCTTTGGCGAAGGCTTCGGAAAGGTCATTGCGGAGATCGCGGCTCAGGCGGTC
>JAZBOD010000447.1:0-5501 GCA_036350955.1 Desulforhopalus sp.
CGGCTCTGTTCACGGCTGAAAACCCCCTCTTCACAGAAGACATCACAGAACCGGGCGATCCCCTGGGCACACACCGCCGGAAGCATCTCGTTAATGAGCAGGTCGACATAGCCATCGGGATTATCGCGGAATGCCGGCGGTACCGCGTGGGCCCCGAGAAAGGTGGCGACCACATCGACCCCGGTATGCCCGGCAACCTGGCCGATCACCCGGAGCATCTTCAGCTCATTTGCCGTATCCAGACCATAGCCACTTTTGATCTCAAGGCTGGTGGTACCAAAGTTGAGCGCCCGGCGTACCTGGCGCAGGGTGCTGGCGAGCAGGGTCTGGTCGTCAACTTCGGCCACCGCCCGCACCGAGGAGAGAATCCCGCCGCCCTGGCGGAGAATTTCCAGGTAGGGGGTGCCGAGCAGGCGCTGGCTGAACTCCTCTTCACGGAGAGCGGCAAAGCACATATGGCTGTGGGGATCGACAAAACCGGGAATCAGGCAACGACCGCGACAATCCACCTCATCGGTTGCCGCCCCGGAGAGTCCGGCGCGGACCTCCTCTTCACTGCCCACCCCGACAATCAGCCCATCTTCGACGAGGAGGGCGCCGCCCGGGTGATGGACCAGTTCCCCCTGCTCCTTGCCACAGGCCGGCCGGCCACGGTCCACCGGGCTGTAGATATTGGCATTGCGCCAGAGTTTTTGTGCCATCATCGCCTCATCCGGTTATTTATCGGGAAAGAGTGCTGCGACCGCCTCGTTCACCTGCTGCTGATCGGCCTGGAAAGGGATGGTAATCTGATCGCCGCCGGAGTTGTCACGGTTGTAGGCCATCGCCACCTCCATGGCGTTGGGGTTGCGGGCCCAGTTGCGCCGGGCCACTCCACCCATCACGTCCCAGGACATCGCCCGACGGAGGATCTCATCCACCCGGCTGCTGCCGTCAAGCACCATGCCGAACCCGCCGTTGATCGCCTTGCCGATACCGGTGCCACCGCCATTGTGCAGGGCGACCAGCGACATCCCCCGGGCGGCGTTACCGGCAAAGCAGTGGGTGGCCATATCGGCGCACACGTTGCTGCCGTCAAGGATATTGGCCGTCTCCCGAAAAGGGGAATCGGTGCCACCGGGGTCATGGTGGTCGCGGCCGAGCATGATCGGCCCTACTTCACCATCCCGGACCATGGCATTAAAGCGGAGGGCAATGGCGGTGCGGCCCACCGCATCGGAATAGAGAATTCTTGCCTGACTGCCGACTACCAGCCGGTTGGCCTGGGCATCACGAATCCAGATATAGTTGTCCCGGTCTTCGGCGCGCCGTGCCGGATCGATGCAGGACATCGCCGCCCGATCGGTCCGCTCGAGATCGCCAGGGTCACCGCTCAGGCAGACCCAGCGGAACGGACCGTAGCCGTAGTCAAAGATCGGCCCCATCAGATCCTCAAAGTAGGAGGGAAAGATAAAACCGTCCCGGGCATCAATGCCGTTTTTTGCCACTTCGTAGACTCCGGCGTCAAAGACCGCCTTGAGAAAGGCGTTGCCGTAATCAAAGAAATAGGCCCCCTGCTCGCCCAGTTTTTTCACCGCCAGGAAGTGGCGGCGCAGACTGGCATCGACCAGGGCGCGAAAGGTGGCCCGGTCGCTGGAGAGCAGACGGGTCCTTTCGGCAAAGTCAAGCCCCTGGGGGCAGTACCCACCATCATACACCACATGGCAGGAGGTTTGATCGGAGAGCAGGTCAATCTTGAATCGCTGCTCGGCCATATATTCGAGCAGATCAACGATATTGCCGTGGAAGGCAATCGACGTCGCGGCCCGATCGGCGACAGCCTGCTCTGCCAGACGAAGGACCTCGGCAGGATCGGCGGAGACGACATCAACCCAGCCCTGGCTGTGGCGGGTGTTGATCCGCGAAATGTCCACCTCGGCGGTGATCGACACCGCCCCGGCAATTTTCGCCGCTTTCGGCTGGGCGCCGCTCATCCCGCCAAGACCGGAGGAGACAAAGAGCAGTCCGCCGAGATCGCCATCGGCGGCAACCCCGCACATCTTCCGTCCAGCGGCAAGCAGGGTGTTGTAGGTGCCGTGGACGATCCCCTGGGGGCCGATATACATCCAGCCGCCGGCGGTCATCTGCCCGTAGGAGGAGACCCCCATCTGGGTGGCGATTTCCCAGTCATCGGGGTTGTCATAGAGGCCGACCATCAGGCCGTTGGTGATAATCACCCGCGGGTTATCCGGGCTGGAGCGGAACAGGCCGAGGGGATGCCCCGACTGCATCACCAGGGTCTGCTCCTCGGTGAGGATCTCCAGATACTTTTTGATCAAGCGCAGCTGCATCCAGTTCTGGCAGACGCTGCCGGTCTCACCATAGGTCACCAGTTCGTAGGGGTAGAGGGCGACGTCAAAGTCGAGGTTGTTGTCGATCATCAACTGAAAGGCCTTGCCGGCAAGGCACGCACCCCGGTAGCTGTCGATCGGTTTGGCCTTGAAGGCCCCATGCGGCCGAAAGCGGTAGCCATAGATCCGTCCCCGGCTGCGCAGTTCTTCGAGAAATTCAGGAATCAACTGCCGGTGATGCTGTTCGGGAACATAGCGCAGGGCGTTTTTCAGCGCAGTCTCGGTCTGACTGCGGCTGAGGCGAAATCCACGGTCCGGCGCCCGGCGAATGCCCGGCAGAAAGGCCTCCTGTTCCGGAAGTTCATCATCAATTCGAACCCGCATGGCTCCGGCTATCTCAGCATTGCTCCACATGGTCTCCTCCTCCGGCAGCTGGTTTCCCAAGCTCTGATGGTGCGGTATGCCAGGCGACGAAGGCCCGACACTTGTATAGACAAGTACTTTTACAACCGCAAATACAGCTTGTCAAGAACCGTATTTGTATATACAATCAGACCATTGAGGGCCGCCTGCTCCACCAGCAACTGCCGGGAACTATCGGCCAGGAACTTCCCTTTGCCAGATAAAACGCCATGACCATCACCATCAGCATCACCCCGGGGAAACTGACCCTCGGCGAGCTGCACCAGGCAGCCAGGCAGCCGGTCCGGGTAGAGCTTGCCGAAGGCAGCAGTGCGGCGATTCTCGCCGCCGTCGACACGGTTGCCAAAGTCATCGACCAGGGCCGGGTAATCTATGGCATCAATACCGGATTCGGCCTGCTCGCCCACACCATTATTCCCCACGAGGAACTCGAGCACCTGCAGCGCTCCATCGTCCTCTCCCACGCCGCCGGCGTCGGGCCGCTGATGCGCGAATCGACGGTACGGCTGATGATGCTGCTGAAGATCAACAGTCTGGCACGGGGATACTCCGGAATTCGCCTCGAGGTGATCGAGGCGCTGGTTCGCCTGGTCAACGCCGAGGTCTACCCCTGCGTCCCCCAGAAGGGCTCGGTAGGCGCCTCCGGCGACCTGGCCCCGCTCGCCCATATGAGCGTGGTCCTCCTCGGCGAAGGTGAGGTTCTCCATCAGGGCCGGAGACTCCCGGGCCGGGAAGGCCTCCGCATTGCCGGGCTGCAGCCCTTTACCCTTGGGGCGAAGGAGGGCCTCGCCCTGCTTAACGGCACCCAGGCCTCGACCGCCCTGGCCCTGGAGGGGCTCTTTGCCGCCGAGGAGTTGTTTGCCGCGGCAATGGTCAGCGGCAGCCTCTGTGTCGAAGCCGCCCTCGGCAGCCGCCGCCCCTTCGAGGCGCTGATCCACGAGGTCCGCGGCCACCAGAGCCAGATCGATGCCGCCGCCTGCTACCGCCATCTCCTCGCCCACAGCGAGATCGAGATCTCCCACAAAAACTGCGAGGCGGTCCAGGACCCCTACAGTCTGCGCTGCCAACCGCAGGTGATGGGGGCCTGTCTCACCCAGATCAGAAACGCCGCGGAAACCATCCTTACCGAAGCCAACGGGGTAAGTGATAATCCGCTGGTGTTTGCCGCCGAAAACGATATCATCTCCGGCGGGAATTTCCATGCAGAGCCGATCGCCATGGCCGCCGACAATCTCGCCCTGGCAATTGCCGAGATCGGCGCCCTCGCCGAGCGGCGCATCGCCCTGCTGATCGACAGCCATATGTCAAAACTCCCGCCCTTCCTGGTCGAAAAGGGCGGACTCAACTCCGGCTTTATGATCGCCCAGGTCACTTCGGCGGCGCTGGCCAGTGAAAACAAGTCACTCGCCCACCCCGCCTCGGTCGACAGCCTGCCGACCTCGGCCAACCAGGAGGATCACGTCTCGATGGCCGCCTTTGCCGCCCGGCGGCTGACCGAAATGGCCGAAAACTCGGCCGGTGTGGTGGCCATCGAACTGCTCGCCGCCTGTCAGGGGGTCGACTTCCGTGCTCCGCTGAAAACCTCTCCTCTGCTCGAAGAAGCCAAAGAGCTGATCCGCCGGGAAATTGCCTTTTATGATCAGGACCGCTACTTTGCGCCCGACATCCAAAAAGCCCAGAATCTCATCCAGTCAGGGGCGTTCAATCATCTCGTCACCCCGGGACTTCTGCCGAGCCTGGTGCCATAAAAGCCATGGAAAAAACCCCGCTCTACCGCCAGGTCAAAGAGTTTATCAGCGCGATGATCGACAGCGGGGAGTTGGCTGCCGGGATGCGTATCGCCTCGGAGACCGAGCTGGTCTCCACCCTGAATGTCTCGAGAATGACGGTGAACCGGGCCCTGCGTGAGTTGAGCGCCGAGGGGCGCCTCAGGCGGATCCAGGGAAGGGGGACCTTCGTTGCCGAGAAAAAGCGCCAGTCACCCCTGCTAGAGATCCGCTCTATTGCCGAAGAGATCCGGCTCCAGGGCGGCAGCCACTCCTGCACCGTCCATGTCCTGCAGGAAGATAAAGCCAACCCGCAGCTCGCGGCAGCGATGCAGCTGCCCCCATACGCCACGGTTTTTCATTCGATAATCGTCCACCGCAACCACAATGTCCCTATCCAGCTGGGCTGCCGCTATATCAACCCGGCGGTCATCCCCGACTACCTCGAGCAGGACTTCAGCCAGATCACCGCCAGCGAATACCTGCTCAGCGTCGCCCCGGTAAGCGCCATCGAACATGTGGTCGAGGCCCTGATCCCCGACCTGTGGATCCGCGAACTCCTCGAGATCAACGGCGCCGAGCCCTGCCTTGCCCTGCACCGCAAAACCTGGGTCGAGGCGCAGGTGGCCACCTGCAGCACCTTCTACTACCCGGGATCCCGCTATACCCTTGGGGGCAGGTTCCGCCCCTCTGCGTTGATGACCATCGGCCTGACCTAAAGGGGCAGGCTGGGGGTGCACCGCTGGCTGGTCACTCCTCAAACCGATGCATCTGGTTCCTCGGGATCAGCAGCAGTTCGCCGGCCAGACGCATATCTTTTGCCGCCATGTCAAGACAGCGTTTGCGGATCTCGTTGATCACCCGAGCGGCAAAGGTCTCCCCCCAGAACCAGTCGGCAAGCGCATTTGGACTGTTTGACTGCCCTGGTTGGGCCGAAACCGCCTCCAGGTAAGAGGCCCGAAGGTCTTCAGCGGCCATGCGC